>CAVJLN010000079.1:0-10744 GCA_963650485.1 Bacteroidaceae bacterium | reverse complement strand
ATCTTTAATTACTAATACATTTGCGCCGGAGCAGCTTCCACTCTCAATAGAACGCCGCATTGCATCTAAAATTTTTTGTTTCATAATTTAAACCCCATCCTTTATACTACTTTTTGTAACTATTCAGAGCCATGCAAAATCTGATAAATATGATCGAAATGCTTGCATTTCGGAGCATATTTGACAGATTTTATATGGCGAAGTAACTACATGAGCAAAACATAAGCTGTGAAACAGCGGTTTTGCGAATGGAGTTCTGAATAGTTACTCTAATTTTTAAATTACCTTTACGCCTGGACTTTCTCCGGCTCCTTATCCTTGGAATACAGGAATTTCAATACAATCGGTGTTGCAATGGATGAAACGATAATCAACAGAATAACCGAGGTAAAATATACCGGTTCCAGTAATCCTGCGGACAATCCCTTTTGTGCCACAATCAATGCAACCTCGCCTCGTGTCATCATTCCAACGCCAATTTTGACAGAATCATGCCAACTAAATTTGCATGCCTTTGCCATTAATCCACAACCAACGATCTTACCAATTAATCCTACAATCACAAAACCGATCGAAAATAAAAGAATACCAACCGTAATATTATCAATGTTGGTCTTTAATCCGATACTGGCAAAGAAAATCGGACCAAACAGCATATAAGAATTAATATCTACTTTTCTTTCGATATAACTGGAATCATCAATGGAGCAAAGAATGATACCGGCTACATAAGCACCGGTAATATCTGCAATTCCGAAATAACGTTCCGCTACATAGGAAAGAATAAAGCAGTAGGCCAGTCCTGCAATCGGAATACGTCTGGTATGAGGATATCTTTTATCGACCCATTTGAAAATCTTGTAAGAAATAAACCCAACACCAACCGCAAGTACAAAAAATAAAATTGTACTGATAATTACAGATGATACGGAAGATTCCGGATTTTTAAATCCAATAACAAAGGTTAATACGATAATTCCGATGACATCATCAATAATGGCAGCACTTAATATCGTTGTACCGACCTTTCCCTTCAGCTTACCCATATCCTTCAGAGCCTGAACCGTGATACTCACAGAAGTTGCTGTCAGAATCGTACCTACAAATACTGCCTTATAAAATTCTTCAGATCCCCACGGTGCAAACCCATAAAATACCATATAAAAAACAGCACCGCATATTAAAGGAATGAATACACCGGCACAAGCAATCAAAAATGCCACCGGACCTGTTTTTAATAATTCCTTTAAATCTGTTTCCAAACCTGCGGAAAACATCAATAAAATAACACCGACTTCTGCCATCTGCATCAAAAAATCGGTCTGACTGACAAATCCCAGTACACAGGGACCGATTAAAAGTCCTGCTATAATCTGCCCGACAACCTGCGGTGCATGAAGCTTTCTCGCAATAATTCCGCAAATTTTGGCAGCAATAATAATAATTGCCAGATCCTTTAATACCAGATACGTTTCCATTCTCAATACTCCCTCTCGCTTGTAATAAATTTGTGGTAACAATCTCTACGTTTCAGGTCCATATCCTTCTTCTTCTGCCCTTACCTTACATCCGTTTTTATAGGATCCGATCTGACAGATTTCTGCCTGTCTGCTTTCCATGCAGAACCTGCAGGAAGGACAGGCCTTTGCTTCACCGGCAAAATCTCTTGGTACACCCTCATTATTCTCATTATGTCTGCAATCATAACACCAACAATTGCTACATTCAATAAATTGTGGTAATTTTTCTAAAAAATGTGTCTCCGAAAGCAGATCCAAGAAATCCATTTGTCCTTCAATTTGCTTTTTCAATGATAACCCCCATTTATAAAATCCCCACCACTACTGATGGGGATTTCATTTCTATATGGTAACTATTCAGAGCCATGCAAATTATGATAATATGGACGTCGAATGCTTGCATTCGTAAGGATATTTAGCATAATTTATATGGCGAAGTAACCACATGAGTAAAACTCAAGTTGCGTTAGCAACGGTTTTACGAATGGGGGTCTGAATAGTTACATGATTTCTTAATTATTCATCATCCTCATTTTCTTCTACCGGGAAAATGACTTCTTCGTCTTCCTCTTCTTCCGGTATAAAAACATCATCCTGAGGATCTTCAAGATTTTCTAATTCTTCATCACTGATTTCTTCATTTCCGTTTGAAACCTTCTCACGAACCTTGGCAATCTGGGCTACTGTTACACCTTCATCCAGATTAATAAGCTTAACACCGGATGTAATTCTTCCAAGAATCGATACATCGGACATCGGAATTTGGATAATGATTCCTCCAGTTGTAATCAGCATAATTTCATGCTCATCATTTACTGCCTTTACACCGACTACATAACCGGTTTTATCAGTAATCTTGTAGCATTTCACTCCCTTACCGCCACGTTTCTGAACCGTAAACTCTTCAAGGAAGGTACGCTTGCCCATTCCCTTTTCAGAAACAATTAAGAGAGAATCACCCTGATGATCCAGCTGCATACCTACGATTTCATCCTGGTCATTGAGGCTCATACCAATTACACCCATAGATGCTCTTCCGGTAGAACGTACATCGGTTTCCTTGAACCGGATGCACATACCAAATTTGGTTACCAGAATAATTTCGGTATCTTTATCGGTTACCTTAACTTCAATCAGTTCATCATCTTCACGAAGATTGATCGCAGTAAGACCATTCTTACGGACATTACTGTATTCAATCACACTGGTCTTCTTCACAATACCTTTCCTGGTTACCATGAAAAGATTCTTATTTTCTTCATAATCCTTAATTGGAATAATGGCACTGACCTTTTCGCCCGGCGTTAACTGTAACAGATTTACAATCGCAACACCACGTGAGGTACGTCCGCTTTCCGGAATCTCATAAGTCTTCAACCGGTAAACCCGTCCAAAATTCGTAAAGAACATAATATAGTGATGGGTTGTTGTCATCAGAAGATCTGCAATAAAGTCATCCTCGATGGTCTGCATACCCTTAATTCCCTTACCGCCGCGATGCTGTGATTTGAAGTTATCAATGGTCATTCTCTTCACATATCCTAAATTGGACATCGCAATAATGGTATTTTCATTTGGAATCATGTCCTCCATACTGATATCGTAGACATCATAACCGATCTTACTCTTACGGTCATCCCCGAATTTATCGGAAATCTCCTGAATTTCGGTACGGATTACACCAAGTAATACCTTTTCATCTGCAAGAATTTCTTTTAATCTCGCAATTTTTGCCAGTAATTCCTGATGCTCGTTCTCTAACTTTTCTCTTTCCAGACCGGTCAGAGCACGCAGTCTCATATCAACAATGGCCTGCGCCTGAACTTCGGTTAATCCGAACCGTGCCATTAAGCTTTCCTTCGCAATCTGCGTTGTCTGGCTTGCACGGATGATCTGGATCACTTCATCAATATTATCAAGAGCGATCAATAATCCCTGTAAAATATGGTCACGCTCTTCGGCCTTTTTCAGTTCATACTTTGTTCTTCTGGTAACAACATCTTCCTGATGCTTGATATATTCCTTCAACATATCCAGAATATTTAATACCTTCGGCTCATTGTTTACTAAAGCCAGCATGATAATACCAAAGGTGTCCTGCATCTGGGTATGCTTAAATAACTGATTTAAAATAATATTGGCATTTACGTCACGACGTAATTCAATCACAATCCGCATACCTTCACGATCGGATTCATCACGAAGATCGGTAATTCCATCGATTTTTTTCAGCTTTACAAGCTCTGCAATTTTTAAAATCAGATTTGCCTTATTTACCATGTAAGGCAGTTCGGTTACGATAATTCTTGTTTTGCCGTTCGGCATGGTTTCCATATCCGTAACTGCACGGACACGAACCTTTCCACGTCCGGTACGATAAGCCTCTTCACAGCCCTTCGTTCCAAGAATAATACCACCTGTCGGAAAGTCCGGTGCTTTAATGATGGAAATGACCTCATCAATATCGGTCTGACGATCCTCCAGAATCCGGTTATCAATGATCTTTACAATCGCATTAACCACTTCCCTTAAGTTATGAGGAGGGATATTCGTTGCCATACCTACTGCAATACCGGTTGTACCATTTACCAATAGGTTCGGATAACGGCTTGGAAGAACAGACGGTTCTTTTTCGGTTTCATCAAAGTTCGGTACAAAATCAACCGTATCCTTATCAATGTCGGCAAGTAGTTTCATGGAAATCTTACTTAATCTTGCTTCTGTATAACGCATAGCTGCTGCACCGTCACCGTCAACGGAACCAAAGTTACCATGACCATCTACCAAAGGATAACGGAAGGACCAGGGCTGTGCCATATTAACCAACGCACCATAAATGGAGCTGTCACCGTGAGGATGATATTTACCCATGGTATCGCCAACGATACGAGCACTCTTACGATGAGGCTTATCCGGTCCGTTATTTAATTCAATCATGGAATAAAGCACTCGTCTTTGTACCGGCTTCAAACCGTCTCTTACATCCGGCAATGCACGTGAAGCAATAACGCTCATTGCATAATTGATATAAGAGGTTTCCATGGTTTTCTGTAAATCCACATCATGAATTTTATCAAAAATATTGTCTTCCATGCTTGTCTCCATTTCGAAGAAATTTTATTAGATATCTAGGTTATTTACAAACTTCGCATTTTCTTCAATAAATTCCCGTCTCGGTTCTACCTTGTCACCCATTAAAGTGGTAAAGGTCAGATCCACTTCGGATTCGGTTTCTTCATTCATGGATACACGAAGAAGAATTCTCCGCTCCGGATCCATGGTGGTTTCCCAAAGCTGTTCCGGATCCATCTCTCCAAGTCCTTTGTAACGCTGGATCTTATTATTCTGATCACGACCAACCTCTGTAAGAATCTGGCTCAATTCTTCATCGCTGTATGCATACCAGACATTTTTATTTTTCTCAAGCTTATAAAGAGGGGGCTGTGCAAGATAAACATGTCCCTGCTTAATCAACTCCGGCATAAACCGGTAAATAAAGGTCAGAAGTAAGGTTGCAATATGTGCTCCATCCACATCGGCATCAGTCATTAAAATGATCTTATGATAACGAAGCTTGCTGATATCAAAATCATTGTGAATACCGGTACCAAATGCTGTAATCATTGCCTTGATTTCCGCATTGGCATATATCTTATCCAGTCTTGCCTTTTCTACATTCAAAATTTTACCACGAAGTGGAAGAATAGCCTGTGTAGCACGGCTTCTTGCGGTCTTCGCACTGCCGCCTGCAGAATCTCCCTCTACAATGTAAATTTCACAGTTCTTCGGATCCTTATCGGAACAGTCTGCCAGCTTACCAGGTAAAGATGCTGTTTCCAAAGCCGTTTTTCTTCTGGTTAAATCTCTTGCTTTCCGTGCGGCATCACGGGCACGCTGCGCCAGAATTGATTTTTCACAGATGGTCTTGGCAATCATCGGATTCTGCTCCAGATAATAGGTCAGCTGCTCACTTACAATACTATCTACCGCAGTTCTTGCTTCGGAGTTACCAAGCTTTTGCTTGGTCTGTCCTTCAAACTGAGGATCCTCAATCTTAACACTAACAATTGCAGTCAGTCCTTCACGGATATCATCACCGGTTAAGTTTGGTTCACTTTCCTTTAATAGTTTGGCGCTTCTTGCATAATCATTAAACGTTTTCGTTAATGCATTACGGAAACCAACCAGATGAGTTCCTCCCTCCGGTGTATTAATGTTATTTACAAAGCTGAAAGAGCTTTCGTTATAAGAATCATTATGCTGCATCGCAACTTCAACATAAACATTGTTCTTCTTGCCTTCAAAGTAAAGCACATTTTCATACAAAGCAGTTTTGCTGCGGTTTAAGTAAGTAACAAATTCCTTAATACCGCCTTCATAATGAAATTCCCTTTCAACCGGCTTCTGATCTCCTTCGACACGAAGATCACGGAGAATGATATGAAGTCCCTTCGTTAAGAATGCCATTTCTCTTAAACGCTGCTTTAATACATCAAATTCATATACAGTTGTTTCTGTAAAAATAGTTGCATCCGGCTTAAAAGTAACGGTAGTACCGGTCTGATCTTTCTCACAGATACCAATTTCTTTCAAGGGATAACATACATGTCCTCTTTCATAACGCTGCTGATAAATCTTGCCGTCCGTATAAACCTGAACCTCAAGCCAATCCGACAATGCATTAACAACAGAAGCACCTACACCATGCAGACCACCGGATACCTTGTATCCTCCACCGCCGAATTTACCGCCGGCATGAAGAATCGTAAATACCACTTCTACGGCAGGAAGTCCTGCTTTGTGATTGATTCCTACCGGAATACCTCTTCCGTTATCCACAACAGTAATAGAATTATCCTCATTAATGGTTACAATAATCTTATCACAATAACCGGCCAGAGCTTCATCTACGGCATTATCTACAATTTCATACACCAGATGATGTAATCCTCTGCTGGAAGTAGTACCAATATACATACCAGGTCTTTTACGGACTGCTTCAAGACCTTCCAGAATCTGTATCTGGTCAGCTCCATAATTATTCTGTTCCATGATTTGCCTCCACTTTTCCGTTTTCTACCCTGAATATCCGGTCTATTTCAAAACGGTTATTAATAAACTCATCCAGACCCGTACAGGTAATAATGGTCTGAATATCACCAATACTGTTCAACAAATAATTCTGCCGGTTGCTGTCCAATTCTGACAAAACATCATCCAGCAGTAAAACAGGAGTATCTTTTGTAATTTTCTTTACCAGTTCAATCTCTGATAACTTTAAAGAAAGCGCAGCGGTACGCTGTTGTCCCTGAGAACCGTATTTCCGAATGTCAATTCCATTTACAAGAAAAGAAAAATCATCTCGGTGAGGTCCTACCGAAGTCATTTTGGAACGGATATCCCTTTCCTGGGAATCTTTCATCTTCTTTTCAAAATCTTCAATTGACACATCCGGTTCATACTGAATTACAATCTGTTCCTTACCACCGGATAATTTGCTATGGATCTCTCCAATAATTTCACTTAACTGTTTTGCAAAAATCTCACGCTTTTCAATGATTTTGCTTCCGTAGGAAACAAGCTGTGAATCCCAGATATTCAGGGTTTCTCTTAATCCGGGATTAAAATACATATCCTTAAGGAGTTTATTTCTCTGATTAATGATTTTGTTGTAATTGTTCAGGTTATAAAGATAAAAATGATCTAATTGGCAAAGCTCCATATCTGCAAAACGTCTGCGCTCTGCAGGGCCATCCTTGATAATAGATAAATCTTCCGGAGAAAAGAAAACTACATTTAATAATCCCAGCAGATCCGCTGCCTTTTTAATCTTTTGTCCATCAATGGCAATTCCCTTTGACTTATTCTTACGAAGATGCATGTCCACACGCTGTTCCACACCATCTTTTTCAAGATAAGTGCGGATATGAGCCTCTTCTTTGTCAAAGCTGATGATCTCTTTATCCTTACTTCCCTTATGTGATTTTGTCGTAGCAGAAACATAGATGGCTTCCAGAATATTTGTTTTGCCCTGGGCATTATCTCCGTAAAGGATATTAGTCCCCTTATCAAAATGAATTTCCAGATGCTCATAGTTTCTGAAATCCGCAAGTTCTAATGATTTAATAATCATGAATCATTTAACAACCTTTATTTGTTTATTCTCAAATTCCACGATGTCACCATCATGTAATTTCTTTCCTCTTTGTGTTTCTACTTCTCCGTTTACCTTAACGAGTCCGTCCTGAATCACAAATTTAGCATCTACACCACTGTCACAAAAGCCTACCAGCTTCAACAACTGGCCAAGCTTGATAAATTCATCTTTAATCTTAATGGATTCCATATTATGCCCTCTTATGAAACGGTTGTAAAGTTAACGGGAAGAATCAGATAAATATACTTTTCTTCGGAATCCTTGATAAAGCAGGGTGCTTTCGGATTAACCATATAAATATCAATTTCTTCATCATCGATGACACGAAGCGCATCAATCATAAACTTCGGATTAAAACCAATGAGAATATCCTTCCCCTGTTTAGTAATGGAAATATCTTCATTCATGCTTCCGACCGTGGAATTTATCTTAAGTTCCATGGTTTCATCCGTAATATTAATGATAATCGGCTTCTTATCCCCTTCTTTTACAAGAAGAGTTGCTCTGTCGATGGATTCCAATAACTCACGTTTATTGATGGTTACCTTGGTTTCATAATCACTGGATAACATCTGGTCAATCTTGAAATATTCTCCTTCGATCAGACGGGAAACGACAACGGTATTGTTAAATTCAAATACGATATGCTTTCCGGTAAAGAAAATATTAACATCCTTATCGGCATCACCGGAAAGAATCTTGCTTACTTCACTTAAGGTCTTACCGGGAACAACCACCTTCTTTGCAGGATAGCTGTCCTTCAAGTTGATCTTACGAATGGAAATACGGTGTCCGTCAAGGGATACCACCTTTAATACATCACCATTGATTTCAAATAATTCACCGGTCATCAATTTGTTGTTATCATTATCGGCAATAGAGAAAATAGTCTGTCTTACAACTTCCTTCAACGTAAACTGGGAAATAGTAATAGAATCAATTCTTTCGATCGAAGGTAAATAAGTAAAGTCCTCACCGGATTTACCTATAATGGTAAACTTTGCTTTTTCACAGGTGATGTTCGTTTTCATAGAGTTATCCACTTCAATCGTAACATCACTGTCTGGAAGCTTACGAACAATATCTAAGAATATTTTGGCATCCAGAGCTATCTGCCCTTTTTCAAGGATGTCTCCTTCAATGATTGTTTCAATACCAAGTTCCATATCGTTTGCCATCAGTTTAATGACTCCCTTGGTTGCATCCAAAAGAATACATTCCAAAATTGACATTGTTGTTTTATTTGGTACCGCTTTTGAAACAATCTGTACTCCGTTTAAAAGATTTGATTTATTGCATATCAACTTCATCCGATCAGGCTCCCTTTCGTAGTAATTAATTAATAATATATTTAGTAAGATTCATATTAAGCAATGTAGATATGTGTATAACTCTTTTATTATACTATTTATCAGTTAAAAATGAAATGATAAACAAGTGGATATTTCATTTTTAACCTGTGAGTAATTATGAACTAATGTGGATTAAGTTTCTTCATAATTATTTCCACATTATTACGAAGTTCTTCATCCGTATCAAGCTTGGTGGAAATCTTGTTGATACCGTGGATAATTGTCGTGTGATCCTTCTTATTAATATATTTACCAATGTTCTGCTGAGATTCTACCGTAAGCTTGCTGGCAACATACATATAAACCTGTCGTGGAAGAACAAACTCGGAATTCCGTCTGGGTGATTTAATATCCTCAGGCTTTACTCCGTAATGTTCCGCAACCACATTGATAATTAACTCCGGTGTGATCTGTTTTACCTTATTAGGAGAAATCAGATCTTTTAAGGTTTCAATTACAATATCTAAAGTAATATCTACTTTATTTAATTTGGAATAAGCGATGACTTTGTTAAAAGCACCTTCCAGTTCCCGTATATTAGACTTAATATTAGAAGCAATATAATCAAATATCTCTTCTGATATTTCTTTATTATAGCTTTCTGCATTTTTTTTAAGGATAGCCATTCTGGTTTCATAATCCGGTGGCTGGATATCGGCAATCAATCCCCATTCGAAACGGGAACGGAAACGTTCTTCCAAAGTCTCCATTTCCTTCGGAGGTTTATCGGAAGAAAGAATAATCTGCTTACCTGCAGAATGAAGCTCATTAAAGGTGTGGAAAAACTCTTCCTGTGTACTTTCTTTTCCTATAATGAATTGGACGTCATCAATTAAAAGCACATCGACTGTACGGTACTTGTCCCTTAACTTGGTCATTTTGGCAGCATTACCGCTACGGATGGATTCAATTACTTCGTTGGTAAACTGCTCAGAGGTTACATACAATACCTTCATATCCGGATTCTGATCCAGAATAAAGTGTCCAATGGAATGCATCAGGTGAGTCTTGCCAAGACCGGCTCCTCCATATAAATAAAGAGGATTGTAGGCAACTCCGGGAGATTCTGCTACAGCAAGGGAAGCAGAATGTGCAAATTTATTGTTATTTCCTACGACAAAGGTATCAAAACGATACTTGGAATTCAAGTTTGCATTTTCATAGTTGATGTTGTAAACATTCCCAGGTGCAGAAAGCATTTCATCTTCTGCATCCTTTTCCAGAATAAAGGAGATCTCATAGGTTTCATCCATCATTTCGGAAATGGTTACCTGAAAATAACTTTTGTACTTGTTGGAAATATATTTTAAGGCATGCGCCTGATCGGAGGGGATCATAATGGTTACCACTCCGTCTTTTACATTATTAAAATTTAATGGTTTTACCCATGTATTATAGGAAATATCAGAAAGATCGTATTCTTCACGAAGAGTCTCCTTGATGAGATCCCAATTTTCCCTGATCTGATTCGCGTTATCCATTTTACAATTCCTTACTTACTTATTAAAGACAACAGATGATTATTGTCCTACTCTATCTTAATATAAATTTTATAAAATTTCAAATGATATATCTGTGATAAATTTAGAATAAGGAAAGAAATTTTTAACAGGTTTTTCAGATATTTTACAGATAGTTTACATAAAGTTATTATTGAACTTTTATATTTGTGAATAAAGTTTTTAAGTAATCAACAATATACACAACGGTTTTAT
>CAVJLN010000078.1:0-10964 GCA_963650485.1 Bacteroidaceae bacterium | reverse complement strand
GTTCATGCCAAGTGCATCTACCCGTAGTCCTTCTAACATCGCTACCACAACCTCCGGGGAGGCTCCGGTTAACATCTTATGGCTTTCATCAAAAACCACCGTTGCAACAACCGGGAGATCGGAATTTTCCTTGGCAGCCAGAACGGCTGCCTTTAACTCATAGGTATCGCTCATGGTTTC
Organism: Bacteroidaceae bacterium; assembly: GCA_963650485.1. Lineage (GTDB taxonomy): Bacteria > Bacillota > Clostridia > Lachnospirales > Lachnospiraceae > Suilimivivens. Next base: position 10,784 of record CAVJLN010000078.1, on the reverse strand, counting down.
AATCAGAATCAGATCTGCTCCGGCGGCTTCCCCGATCTTAACCACTTCAGCATAAACCGATACAGCTTCCTCAAAATCAAGCGTTCCCATCGGCTTTAACAGCTTGCCGGTCGGTCCCAAATCAAGTGCGACATAGGCATTCCGTCCGCATTCTGCAACTGCCTTCTTTGCATTCTTTACCGCTGCTTCCACGATCTCCTGCAGATTATCATATTTAAAGCGGTTTGCACCAAAGGTATTGGCAAGGATAATATCTGCCCCTGCTTCGAGGTATTCCTTATGAATCGTAAGCAGCTCCTCCGGCTTGCTCAAATTCCATGCTTCCGGAAGTTCTCCCGGCTTTAATCCCCTTGCCTGAAGGAGGGAGCCTAATCCTCCGTCAAAAAAGAGCATTCGTTTTCCAAGTTCTTCTCTGATATTCATTCCTGTCTTCCCATCCGGTAACCATTCCTCATGATCCATGGCTGCATTGGTTACCTGTATTCTTTACAATCTATATCCTTCTACGTGTTTCTCCGGTAAGCACATGTGGTATTCGCACAGGCCTCGCACCCTTCGATCCGGCAGTGGCTGTTCACTTCACTCACACCCATAATGGCGGTAACAGACTTTTCGGGAAGCATGATGTCTCCCTCGGATAAATAAATTCCGGCCCGCTTCGTTGCCTCAATAGTGTCTAAGAATCTGCCCTGTATGGCAAGCGGCAGATCTCCGTATCCGGGGCTGAAACGCGGTCTTAAGAAAAGATGCTCTTCCTTCAAAGCCTCTTCAAAGCCTCTCTGACACTGGTCACAATAAGCTTCCATGACCGCTGCTCCCACCGCCTGCAAAATGGCGGCTTTCGTGATATTCAGCCTGCCAAACCGTGTCATCAGCCGGTCCACACCATTTCCCAGTGTTGCAGCAAAGTAAATAACCTCCCGGCAGCCTCCCAGATTCGTAGAAAGATTCCGGCTCTTTAGCACAAGCCCGCCTGCCTCCATCATATCGTCTTCCAGAAAGGTAAGCGGAAAACGCCGGTAAACATATCGTGGCTGGAGCACCTTAAGCGTTTCACGGATACATTCTCTTATCTGCTCCATGATGGTCTCATCGGCGTTCTGCCCCCGGTATCCCAGATAACGAAGAACTTCTGACTGTTTAATTTCCTCTTCCTTGATCTGTGACTGTGGCATTCCTTTTCTCCTTATAACTTAATGGTAACTATTCAAAACCGCATTCGTAAAACCGCCGCTGACGCAGCTTGAATTTTACTCATGTGGTTACTTCGCCATATAAAGCCTGTCAAATATGACTTGGAATGCAAGCTTTCCATTCATATTTTGCCAGGCTTTGCATGGCTCTGAATAGTTATCACTTAATGAATAATTGCGGATAAATTGTCGCAGATTCCCTTTGCCACTTCCGGCTTATTCATGGAATATACATGAATGTGGTTCACTCCGTTCGCAATCAGGTCAATGATCTGATCGGTTGCATAGGCAATGCCGGCCTGCTGCATCGCTGCCGGATTGTCTCCAAAACGGTCTACGATACTGCGGAACCGCTCCGGTACATTACAGCCGGAAAGCCGTACCGCATTGGCAACCTGATTGGCTCTCGTAATCGGCATGATTCCCGGAATGACCGGAACCAGAATTCCGGCTTCTCGTGCTTTATATAAAAAATTATAAAAAATATTGTTATCGAAAAACATCTGGGTCGTGAGGAACGAACAGCCTGCATCCACCTTCTTCTTCAGATTCAGAATGTCTTCCTTCTTCGTTGCCGCATCCGGATGCCCCTCCGGATAGCACGCTCCACCCACACAGAAATCTCCGTATTCATGGATCGTTTCCACAAGCTCGCAGGCATGGTGATAATCCATATACGGATCTCCTTCAAAATCCTTCGGGCGATCCCCCCGAAGTGCCAGAATGTTCTCAATGCCGGCCACCTTCATCTGGTCAAGTGCTGAATGAATATCTGCCTTTGTGGCACCGACGCAGGTCAGATGGGCAATCGTTGTCACCTGCTGCTCCTTCTGGATTTTCTCTGCAATTTTGATGGTATATCCCCTGGTGCTTCCACCTGCGCCATAAGTCACACTCATGTAGCTTGGCTTTAAGGCTGCCACACCGAGTGCTGCCTTTTCCACTGCTTCATAGTTGGTGGTTGTTTTCGGTGGAAATACCTCAAACGATACGGTGATTTCTTCTTTTTCAAATATGGATGTGATTTTCATTATTTTACCTCTTCGCATTTGTCTGTTCAGAATCATTATTATAGCATGTATTCACAAAATCTGCCACACTTCAATTACCGTTAATCCGTTGCAATCCGGCAGTCCACCTGTTCCCCGACATGATACTTCCGGTAATATCCTTCCTCCAGTGGAATCCAGAGCCGCTCATAATTCGGATAACGCTCGCCTTCCCGTTCCATCAGCCGTTTTTTCTGCGTTTCCCTGCTGCATGTCAGAAATACAGTCAGATCATAGAACGGTATAAGCTCCGGATAATGAGAATAGCTCCCTTCCACAATGGTGAGTGGCTGACAATCAAGCTCCACCTTAGGGAGCAACCGTTTTTCCCTGCAGCTATAGGCTTCATATTGTACCAATTCTCCCTTTTTTGCAGGAAGCAAAGCTGTTTCAATCATCCTGTCAAAATTCATATTGGCACAGGGAATATGCTCCCATCCCTCCACTCTTTGCTCCACCGGAAGATAAAAATCATCCATGTGAAAAATCCGTGACGGAAACAGTCCAGCCAGCAGATTGGAAAGCGTGGTTTTGCCACTTGCACACCGTCCATCGATTCCGATGATCTGTATCGGCTTTTCCTTCGATAATTCCTCTATACGTGAAATCAAATGCTCATACTGCATCTTTCTCCCAACCTCTCTCCTTCAAAGAAAGTCTTTGCGTAAACCCTTAAACCATGATATAACAATAAACGGAGCTTATCCGCTTCCACGAAGCGGAAGTAATACAAAAGGATACCTGAATCATGAACACAACAACGAAAAAAATATTTATGGAAGGAATGCGCGACGGTCTTCCGATCGGGCTTGGCTACTTCGCCGTTTCCTTTTCCCTTGGCATCGTTGCCCGCAATGCCGGTCTGAATGCCTTTCAGGGCTTTCTTGCAAGCATACTGACCAACGCATCCGCAGGAGAATATGCAGTTTTTACCTTAATTGCAGCAAATGCAACCTATTTTGAAGTTGCCATTATGACCCTGATAACCAATGCACGATACCTGCTTATGAGCTGCGCATTGAGTCAGCGTTTCTCTCCGAATACCGGAATCGGACACCGTCTGCTTCTTGGCTATGACATCACGGATGAACTGTTTGGAATTACCATTGCACGTCCCGGAATGATCAATCCCTTTTATACCTATGGAGCTATGTGCATGGCGATCCCCGGATGGTCCATCGGCACTGCCCTTGGCGTCATTGCCGGCAATATTCTTCCATTCCGCATTGTCAGCGCCTTAAGCGTTGCCCTTTACGGGATGTTTATTGCCATTATCATTCCTCCGGTCCGTATCGAAATCCGGAATGTGGTTTCCTTATCTTCCATAAAGAAAACCTTTAAAGACAAGCTTCCTGTATTTTACCGGGAATCACCGGTTACGGTTGCGATTCTCTTAAGCTTCCTTGCAAGCTACCTGTTTAACCGGCTTCCATGCTTTGATGGAATCAGCAGCGGTAACAAAACCATCCTGCTTACGGTTATCCTTTCATCGGTAATTGCGCTGCTTCACCCTGTTAAAAATAATCCGGAGGATCCTGATGATGAATCATAATATTTATATTTACATTGCCATTATGGCACTTGTTTCTTTCTGTATCCGTGTACTGCCGCTGACGCTGATCCGTAAACAGATTAAAAGTCAGTTCCTGCAGTCCTTCCTTTACTATGTTCCGTATGTAACACTTGCCGTAATGACATTCCCTGCCATCGTCGATGCAACCCAGTCTCCCATTGCCGGAACTCTGGCTCTCGTTGCAGGTGTTGTGGCTGCTCTGTGTGGTGCCGGTCTTTTCCCGGTATCCATCATCTGCTGTGTTGTCGTCTTCGTCACTGAATTTTTTCTGGTGCATTAAGATACCATAACAATTCAGAACCCCATTCGTAAAACCACTGTCTGATACAGCTTTCCTTTTACAAATGGGGTTGCTTTGTCTTAATCTTCCTCTCTGAACTTCTTTAAGACCTCTTACTGAATCGGATTCTTATAAAATTCCTTAATCTCTGTATAGCCATCCTTTGCAAGCTGTTCCTTCTGGAATTTCTTATTCTTATTCATCCGGACAACCAGAATCTGCTTGCCGCTCTTACGCTCCTCCTGAGCCTTTGCAATGACTTCGCAAAGCCGGTCGGAAGGAAGTCCCTTCTCCAGTAAATAAGCACATTTTTCGGGTGCTCCGGGTACTTTAAAGCCACTCTCCATCAAAAGCAGTATGATCCGTTCAAATCCGATGGAAAATCCACACGCCGGGACATCATTTCCGGTAAATTTCCCGACCATCTTATCATATCTTCCACCGCCGCCGCAGCTTCCGCCGAATTCCGGCATCGCAATTTCAAAAATCGTTCCGGTATAATAAGACATGCCACGTACCAGAGTGGGATCAAATACCATTTCAAACTCTGCTTCCTTCGTTGCCGTTACACTGTCAATGATCTCGGAAAGGCTCTGCTTTACCCCTTCCTCTAAGAATTCGCCCAAGGTATCTGCAAGATACTGTAACCCGTTTTCTGCCTCTTCCATGTTCTTAAAAAGGCTTAAATAACGTTCCACTGCTACCTCTGTAAATCCATTCTCCAAAAGCTCTTCTTTGACACCGTCCAGTCCGATCTTATCCATCTTATCCAGGGTAATGAATACACTGTCATAGGATTCCTCCGGGAAGCCGCTGTAAGCAGCCATCGCCTTCAGAATTCTTCTTTCATTAATCCGGATCTGGAAATTCTTAAATCCAAGTCTTCCAAGGGTCGTTGTGGTTGCCAGAATCAGTTCGATTTCGGCAAGGTTTGACGGCTCTCCCAAGATATCAATATCACACTGCATGAACTGGCGGTAGCGCCCTCTCTGCGGACGATCCGCACGCCATACATTTCCCATCTGCAAAGCTTTAAAAGGGCTGGGCAGTTCGTTGGCATGATTGGAGTAATAACGGACTAAGGGAACGGTTAAGTCGTAACGCAGGCCTCCATCAACAAGATCCTGCTCACTCTGTGCCGTTTCAAGCTTTAACTTCTCGCCTCTTTTTAAGATCTTAAAGATCAGCTTCTCGTTCTCGCCGCCCTGTTTATTGGTCAGGTTTTCGATGTTCTCCACACAGGGCGTTTCAATCGAGGTAAAGCCAAACTTTCCGTAGGTCTCCTTAATTACTCCGATCACATAGTCCCGAATCACCATTTCCTCGGGCAGAATATCCTTCATGCCGGTCACCGGCTTCTTGCTCAATGCCATAACGCTCCCGTCCTTTCTCTTGTATGATAAATCTTTGCATAATAACACGAATCTCTTGCAATTTTACACTTTTTCTGGTTATAATGCAACTGTGATTTGATAACTATTCAGAGCCATGCAAATTTGTTTTCTGCGGATGCTTGCATCTAGGCAGAATAGCAAATTTATATGGCGAAGTAACCACATGAGTAAACTACGCTGTGAAACAGCGGTTTTACGAATGCGGTTCTGAATAGTTTCTGTATCTACACGAAGGAGGAGTAGTTTTATGTCATTCGAATACATTCGTAAATTACCAACACCCGATGAAATCCGTGAGGAATTTCCCTTTCCCGCCCATCTCACCGAACTGAAGGAGAAACGTGATGAGGAAATCCGCAAGGTACTCACCGGTGAAAGTGATAAATTTTTAGTCATTATCGGCCCATGTTCCGCAGACAATGAAGATTCGGTATGCGATTATGTGAGCCGTTTAGCTCGCATCAATGAGGACGTGAAGGATCGTCTGATCCTGATTCCCCGTATTTATACCAATAAGCCGCGTACCACAGGCGAAGGCTACAAGGGGATCGTGCATCAGCCGAATCCCGAACAGAAGCCGGATTTTCTGGCAGGTCTTATCGCCATGAGAAAAATGCACATTCGTGCGGTGGCGGAATCCGGACTGACTGCAGCCGATGAAATGCTTTATCCGGAAAACTGGGGCTATGTCTCCGATCTGCTCTCCTACGTTGCCATTGGTGCCCGTTCCGTAGAGGATCAGCAGCATCGTATTGTAGTGAGCGGATTTGATACCCCTGCCGGAATGAAGAACCCGACAAGCGGAAACCTGACCGTTATGCTCAATTCCGTATATGCTTCCCAGCATCCCCACTCTTTCATCTATCGTGGCTATGAAGTGAAGACCAACGGTAATGAATTAGCTCACACGGTTCTGCGTGGTGCGACCAACAAGCATGGAGAAAGCACTCCGAACTACCACTATGAGGACTTAAATCTCTTACTGAACCTTTATCAGACCCATGACCTTAAGAACCCGGCCACCATTATTGATACCAATCATAACAACTCCGGCAAGAAATTTAAGCAGCAGATCCGTATCGTAAAGGAAGTTATGCACAGCCGCAAATTAAACCCGGATATTCATAAGCTGGTAAAAGGTGTCATGATTGAAAGTTATATTGAAGAAGGATGTCAGAAAATCGGTGAAGGTGTTTATGGAAAGTCCATTACCGATCCCTGTCTTGGATGGGAAGATTCCAGAAGACTCATTTATGACATTGCAGATACCTGTTGCTTGTAACTATTCAGAGCCATGCAAATTCTGACAATATGGACATCGAATGCTTGCATTCGCAAGGACATATGGCAGAATTTATATGGCGAAGTAACCACATGAGTAAAACTTGAGTTGCGAAGCAACGGTTTTACGAATATGGTTCTGAATAGTTACAATAATTCAAAGAAAAAGGAGCACTCTGACATCGAATAACGATGTGGAAAGCTCCTTTTAATTCGCATTAATGTCTCGGGTGTGCCTTGGCATAAACCTCTTTGATCCGGCTGTGATTCATCTGCGCATAAATCTGTGTCGTTGAAATATCCGAATGCCCCAGCATTTCCTGTACGCTGCGCAGATCTGCTCCATTCTCAACAAGATGTGCCGCAAAGGAATGACGCAGGGTATGCGGAGTAATATCCGCTACAATTCCTGCTTTCTTCGCATAATACTTAATCAGCTTCCAGAAGCCCTGACGGCTCATCGGCTGTCCGGAACAGTTGGCAAACAGATATTCCGAGTTGGGATCGTTGATCATCGCTGCTCTCGTACCCTCCAGATACCGGATGAGTGCACTCTTTGCCGCATTGCCAAAAGGAATCACACGCTCCTTATTCGCATCCTTACAGACGATGAAGCCCATCTGTAAATTCACATCTGCGGTCTTTAAGGTAATCAGCTCCGTCACACGGATTCCCGTCGCATACAAAAGCTCTAACATTGCCTTATCACGGATCTCCTTCGGAGTGTCTCCGGAAGGCTGCTCTAAGAGACGTACCACCTCATCCATAGAAAGAATCTCCGGCATCTTCTTCTCAATCTTCGGCGCATGAAGCTGCTCTGCCGCATCCTCGCTTACCACACCCTCACGATATAGATAGTGATAGAACGCCTTTAAGGAAGCAATATTTCTGGAAATGGTCGCTGCCGAGAACTTATTCTTCTCCATATAAAGCACGTAGGAATTGAGTGTCGTGGACGTCACCTTCTTAATATCGGTAATGCCCTGCTCCTCCAGATATGCCTTCACCTTGTTCAGATCACGGTGATAGGAAAGCTCTGTGTTCTCAGAGGTGTGCTTCACATTATGTAAATAATCTATGAATGCCTGAATCTGATCTTCAACTGCCAAAATGGTAACCCCTCGATGAATAATTTCGTTTACATAAACATCATGTGATTCTCATTATAAGCACATTTATTCAGAAAAGCAAATGTATTTTCTGCCCATTTTACGGCGTTTCTGACTGGTTTACCATAAAAAATACCACATATCGGAAAAGGCAAATTATGTTAATACTACATCTTGTAAAAATATTCTCCTAAAAGAATTGTAAAATATCTTTTATTAAAATTGGGTTTACATAACTTTCAAGGAGGCATCCCAGGACAATCCCGATCAGAATCCACAAAAGAAGCCATGGCTTTCTCCTCCTGATATACTGCTCATTCAGACACCAGTAGATCAGCAGCACATAAGAAGGAATCAGAACGAACTGGTGCGGAAACAGGCTACCCAAGACAAATAAAGCGCCACGAAATTGATACTGCATACAGGCCGCCGCTGCATACATACCAAATAACGTTCCCTTCCAGAGAATAAAGCATTTCACTGCAAATCGTCCATACATCGTATTGGACAAAAGGAGTAAAATTCCTGCAATAGCCAGATGGCGCACCAGAAGGTACATAAAAAAATGAGAACCCTGAATGTCCATGCTGCGCAGCCGTTCGATGGTTTCTGAACCAAGAAGTCCATCCTCAAACAAAAAGCGGCTGCCCGTAAGCACGATCATCATGATTCCCAAAAGTAATGATCCAATAAATAAAAGCCGGTATTTTCGCATCACCATCCTCCTTGTCCTTCCATGTATATGAAAGGACAGAAGGTGGTATGCATGAAGTTGTCATGTCGCTAATTGTGTTCCTGTTTTCTCCGGTATTCGTTATAAGCCAGAATGGCAGCCACCGTCTTCGAGTCCTGAATCTCGCACCGGAAGATCTTATCCATCAACTCTTCTGCCGTGTAGGCCTCATACTGCACATACTCATCCTCATCCAGATGCTGTTTGCCCGGCTTTAAGTTCTTAGCCAGATAAATATCGATCTTCTCATTACAGAACGCCACGGTCGTATAAATGGAAAGCAGCAATTCAAGGTCATCGGAATGATACCCGGTCTCTTCCTGCAGCTCCCGCGCTGCCGCATCCCTTGTCGGCTCTTGCGCTGTCTGCAGACCGCCTGCCGGAATTTCCAGTGTATAGCGCTCCAAAGCATTCCGATACTGGCGAACCATGATAATCCGTCCCTGATCGTCCACAGGCACTACCGCAGCGGCTCCTTTATGCTTGATAAAGTCCCACTTGGCAATATGCCCGTTTGGAATCTGCATCGTATCCTGATAATAATCAATAATAGCTCCATGTGCCACCAGATCTCTGGAGATCCGCTTGATTTCTTCCATAATAAACTCCCACCTGTACTACTCTATTGATGTTTTACGCTTCTTTATCGTTTAAAAGCTTATTTACACTGACAAGCTTCACACAAAGAATAAATACCTCGGCTGCTTTCTTTAAATCTTCTAACGGAGGGAAAGTCGGTGCCAGACGGATATTCTTGTCATCGGGATCCTTCTTATAGGGATAAGCAGAACCTGCACCTGTAAGTACGACTCCTGCTTCCTTACATTTTGCAACGATTTCCTTTGCACAGCCATCCAATGAATCAAAGGATACAAAGTATCCACCAATGGGTCGTGTCCATTCGCCGATTTCAAGACCGCCCAGCTGCTCATCCAATGCCCCGATCAGATATTCAAACTTCGGGCGAATGATGACTGCATGCTTTCTCATATGCTCCTTCATACCATTAATATTCTTAAAGTAACGTACATGACGAAGCTGATTTAATTTATCATGTCCAATGGTCTGAATGGTAATTACGCTCTTAATATACTCCAGATTCTTTTCCGAAGTACCAAGGGCTGCAATACCGCTTCCCGGGAAGGTTACCTTGGAAGTAGAACAGAACTTGTATACCATATCCGGATTGCCGGCTTTCTTACATTCGTCCAGAATCTCCAGTAACTGATCCTGCTTGTCATCATACAAATGATGGATGGTATAGGCATTGTCCCAGAAGATACGGAAATCTTCTGCTGCAGGCTTCAATGCAGCGAAACGCTTTACAACTTCATCCGAATAAGTAATGCCCTGCGGATTGGAATACTTCGGTACGCACCAGATTCCCTTAACGGCAGGATCGTTGTTTACATACTGTTCCACAAGATCCATATCCGGGCCATCTGCTCTCATCGGGATATTAATCATTTCAATGCCAAACTGCTGGGTAATCGCAAAATGGCGGTCATATCCCGGTACGGGACATAAGAATTTTACTCTATCTAATTTACACCAGGGCGTTGCTCCACAGACTCCAAGAATCATGGAACGTGCCACGGTATCATACATTACATTCAGACTTGAATTTCCAAATACGATGACTTCCTCCGGAGAAATTTCCATCATATCTGCCATTAACTGTCTGGCTTCATGAATACCAATCAGTTCTCCATAGTTTCTGCAATCGATCCCTGCTTCTGATTTGAAATCAGATTCCGGGGAAAGAGTATTAAAAAAATCAGCCTCCATATCTAGCTGCTCTGCACTGGGAAGGCCTCTTGCCATATTCAGTTTCAGCCCCTTAGCCTTAGCTTCTTCATATTCCTTGTTCAGTTCTCCCTGCAGTTCTTTTAATTCTGCGATGCTGAGTTCCTTATAAGACTTCATAATATTCTCCTTCCGTTGTCGTATCGTTGGATTATTGTATACAAAGCAACTTCAAATATTTTACTATATGTTTTCCCAATATTCAAGAGGATTTTTCACGGAAACCTCGCTGCCTGCTTTATCCAAAAAAAGAACGACAGAACCCATTTCTGAATTCTGCCGTTGTACTTACTTCGCGTAGTCTATTACTCTTGACGGGTCTTCGACACTTGCTAAACAGAAAAATCCTCACAAGCCGCAGAAATG
>CAVJLN010000077.1:3035-11415 GCA_963650485.1 Bacteroidaceae bacterium | reverse complement strand
GGGTTGGAATATGTGATGTATGTTCCTGAAACAGAAGAAAATATAGAAAAGATATTTGCAGAGAGATTGTCAGGAAAAGCTGTCACAAAGGAAGATGAGTTGAAATTTAAAACAGCATTTATGCAGTTTGCGGCAGAAGAGTACAGACGCCTTGGATGGATTATGCAGCTTCATTATGGATGCAAACGTGATAATAATACAGAAATGTATAAAAAAATCGGACCGGACACAGGTTACGACTGTATTAGCAATTATACACCTGGATCACAGCTTGCCAGTTTTCTTAATTCACTGGAACAGAATAATCATCTTCCTAAAACAATTTTATACAGCCTGAATCCAAACGATGATGAAATGATTGAAACAATTATGGGATGTTTCCAGAATTCCGATGCAGTGGGAAAAATTCAGCATGGCTCCGCATGGTGGTTTAATGATAATCAGGCAGGAATGAAGAAACAGCTTACATCGTTCGCAAATCAGAGTATTCTGGGGAATTTTATAGGAATGCTGACAGATTCCAGAAGTTTTCTGTCTTATCCAAGACATGAATATTTTCGAAGGATACTGTGTGAACTGATTGGGAATTGGGTAGAAAACGGAGAATATCCGTATGACAGAAAAATGTTGGAAAGTATTGTAAAAGGCATTTCCTATAACAATGCAGTCCGCTATTTTGGATTTGACCTGGAAGAACAGTAGAAGATAAATAAGATGTCAGAGTTAAAAGGTATTTTACCTTTGAATTGATATGAAAGAACTGGAGGTAACAGACATGGAATGCAGAAAATATGATTTGCTTACGCTGGGTGAAGTACTTCTGCGGCTTTCACCTCCTGCAAATGAAAGAATGATACGAACTTCTGTATTTGAACAGAATATCGGAGGTGCGGAACTGAATGTGGCAGCAGGTGCGGCGCAGCTTGGATTAAGAACAGGAATGATCGGAAAGATTCCATCTAATGATATTGGGCGACTGGCAAGAAATGAAATTTACAGACAGAATGTATCGGATGAATATTTACTTACAGATGATGAAACAGATGCGAGACTGGGGATTTATTTTTATGAAGGTGGTGCTGCTCCGAGAAAACCAAGAATTGTTTATGACAGAAGAAACACTTCTATTTACAAAATGAAAGCAGATGAATTTCCGGAAGAAATGTTTACTTCTGCCAGATGCTTTCACACCTGTGGTATTACATTGGCACTGGATGAAAAAGTAAGAGAAACAGCAGTCACTTTAATGAGAAAATTTAAAGCGCATGAAACGTTGATTTCTTTTGATGTAAATTTCAGAGGAAATTTATGGTCAGGAGAAGATGCCAGAAAATGTATCGAGGAGATTCTTCCGCTGGTTGATATCTTTTTTTTTTCAGACAGTACCGCACGGCTGACATTTCAGAAAAAAGGAACACCTGAAGAAGTGATGAAAAGTTTTACCAGGGATTATCCATTGTCTATTGTGGCAGCTACTGATCGTACAGTGCATAGTCCAAAGAACCATTCGTTTGGCTCTGTGATCTATGATGCAAAGTCTGACAGGTTTTATAAAGAAAAGAATTTTGAAAACATTGAAGTGGTAGACAGGATTGGAAGTGGAGATGCCTATATTGCGGGTGCATTATATGGAATTTTGAAATATCCGGAAGATTTATCACAGGCGGTATCTATTGGAAATGCAGTGAGTGCCTTGAAGAATACGGTTCCCGGTGATTTCCCGGCAATGGATCTTTCGGAGGTTCTTGAACTGATTCATGAACATCAGTCAGATGGACCGGTAATGGAAATGAAGCGTTAAACATAAAGTTAAAGAATCTGGAAAAATTGAGGAAAAGATTATGGAAATGACATTAAGATGGTATGGTTCGAAATTTGATACAGTTACTCTGAAACAGATCAGACAGATCCCGGGAGTAACAGGAGTTATCACGACTCTTTATGATACAGCACCGGGAGAGGTATGGAGTCAGGAGAGAATCCGTGCAATGATCGATGAAGTAGAGGCAGCGGGGCTTCATGTTTCTGGTATTGAGAGCGTAAATATTCATGATGCAATCAAAACAGGAGCACCAGAGCGCGAACAGTACATTGATAACTATATCACCACGCTGGAGAATCTTGGAAAAGAAGGTATCCATATGGTGTGCTACAACTTTATGCCGGTATTTGACTGGACAAGAACAGAGCTTGCAAGAGTAAGACCGGATGGTTCTACAGTTCTTGCATATACACAGGAAGCAATTGATGCACTGGATCCTGAAAAGATGTTTGAATCTATTTCTGGAGAAGCCAATGGAGCAATCCTGCCAGGATGGGAACCGGAAAGAATGGCAAAGATAAAAGAACTTTTTGAGATGTATAAAGATATTGATGATGAGAAACTGTTTGCCAATCTGAAATATTTTCTGGAAAGAATCATGCCGGTATGCGATAAGTATGACATCAATATGGCAATTCATCCGGATGATCCGGCATGGAGTGTATTTGGACTGCCACGTATCATCATTAACAAAGAAAATATTCTCCGTATGATGAAAATGGTGGATAACCCACATAATGGAGTTACGTTCTGCTCCGGCTCTTATGGAACAAATCTGAATAATGATCTGCCGGATATGATCCGTTCTTTAAAAGGAAGAATTCATTTTGCACATGTGCGAAATCTGAAATTTATTTCGCCTACAAATTTTGAGGAATCTGCACATCTTTCTTCAGACGGAAGTTTTGATATGTATGAGATCATGAAAGCATTATATGAAATCGGATTTTCCGGTCCGATCCGTCCTGACCACGGTCGAATGATATGGGATGAAGTGGCAATGCCTGGATATGGACTTTATGACAGAGCTTTGGGAGCAACGTATTTAAATGGTCTCTGGGAAGCAATTGATAAAGCGGCTACACGAGGATAAAGGGGAGGTAAAAAAGATGAAGCTGATATTACAGGGAATTTCTGACAGAGTACAGTGGGAAGCAAAAGGCTACCAGCTCCCTCAGTACGATATAGACAAGATGAAAGAAGCAACAAAAGAGGAACCATTCTGGATTCATTTTGGAGCCGGAAATCTGTTTCGTGCTTTTCATGCGGGTGTGGTACAGAATCTGTTAAATGCAGGAGTTCTTGACAGAGGACTGATCGTGGCAGAAGGTTTTGATTATGAAATTGTTGAAAAAATGTATACACCTCATGATAATCTGGGAATTGTTGCAACGCTGAAATCAGATGGAACAATTGATAAAACAGTAGTTGCCAGTGTTGCAGAAGCACTTCCGCTTGATTCTGAGAATGAGACTGCATACAGCAGATTAAAAGAGATTTTTACAAAAGACTCTCTTCAGATGGCAACATTTACGATTACAGAAAAAGGATACAGTCTGGTAAATGGAAAAGGAGAGCAGCTTAATGATGTAGCACAGGACTTCAAAAATGGTCCGCAGAAACCGGCCAGCTATATGGGAAAAGTAACTTCTCTTCTTTATGCCAGATATATGGCAGGAAAGAAACCTGTCGCAATGGTAAGTACAGACAACTGTTCTCACAATGGCGATAAATTATATGCAGCTATTTCTGCTTTTGCAAAAGCATGGACAGAAAACAAAAAGGTAGAAGAAGGATTTGAAGAATACATTAACTCAGATAAAGTTTCTTTTACATGGAGTATGATTGATAAGATTACGCCAAGACCGGATGCTTCTGTGGAAAAAATTCTGCAGGAGGATGGAGTAGAAGAACTGGAACCGGTGATCACATCCAGAAATACATATGTAGCACCTTTTGTCAATGCAGAAGAAACGGAATATCTGGTGATTGAAGATAATTTTCCAAATGGTCGTCCGGATCTGACAAAAGGCGGGCTGATGTTTACGGATCGTGAAACGGTAGATAAAGTAGAAAAAATGAAAGTATGTACCTGTCTGAATCCTCTTCATACTTGTTTGGCAATCTTTGGATGCCTGCTTGGATATGAAAAAATATCTGAGGAAATGAAAGACACGGAATTAAGGAAACTGGTAGAAATTGTAGGATATAAAGAAGGGCTTCCGGTAGTCGTTGATCCGGGAATTCTTGATCCAAAAGAATTCATTGATACTGTTTTAAATGTCAGAGTACCAAATCCGTTTATGCCGGATACACCTCAGCGAATTGCGACAGATACTTCGCAGAAACTTGCTATTCGTTTTGGCGAAACCATCAAAGCCTATGCAGAAGATGCAGGACGGGATATCAGAGATTTGAAGTTGATTCCCCTTGTTCTGGCAGGTTGGTTGAGATATCTGATGGGGATTGATGACAAAGGAGAAAAATTTACATTAAGTCCGGATCCGCTTCTTGAAGAATTACGCCCGTATGTTGCAGATATCACACTGGGAGATGCGGATATTGAAGAAAAAATCAGACCGATTCTGGAAAATGAGAAAATTTTTGGTGTAAACCTTTATAAACTCGAACTGGCTGATCAGATTAGCGGATATTTTAAAGAACTGATCCGAAAACCGGGAGCAATTCGTGAAACATTAAAAAAATATGTGGATGAAAGTTATTCTGCATGATGAGTTCTGATAGACGACAGGAGGATAAAATGAACATTACTGAGCAAATTCAGAATCTTGCGGTAGTTCCGGTGGTTGTGCTTGAAGATGCAGAAAGTGCATTGCCGCTGGCAAAGGCTTTATGTGAGGGAGGACTTCCGTGTGCGGAAGTTACATTCCGTACAAAGGCAGCGGAAAAGTCTATTGAAATTATGACGGAAGCGTTTCCAGATATGCTGGTAGGCGCAGGAACTGTTCTGACAACAGAGCAGATTGATCAGGCTGTAAAAGCGGGTGCAAAATTTATTGTAAGTCCAGGATTTGATCCGGAGATTGTAGATTACTGTATTTCGAAGAATATTCCGGTATTTCCGGGATGTATCACACCCTCAGAGGTAGCACAGGCAGTAAAGCGTGGATTGAAAGTAATCAAGTTTTTTCCGGCAGAACAGTTTGGAGGGATTGCAGCAATCAAAGCACTTGCAGCTCCATATACGGACATAAAATTTATGCCAACCGGAGGAATAGGTCCAGGAAACCTGGAGAACTACCTTTTGAATGATAAGATTATTGCATGTGGAGGAAGCTGGATGGTAAAAGGAAATCTGATCAAAGAAGGTAAATTTGATGATATCAGATTACTTACTGCGGAGGCAGTAAAACTTGCATCTGGTATTCAGAAGTAGAAGTAAAAAAGATGCCCGCATGATCAGTGGGCATCTTTTTTTGGGAACTTCTCCATTTGAATATGTGTATGTAAATAAAAGCTGGAGATGAAGTATATTATTTACATACAGTTATTTTATAATATTTTTAATGGAAGTGCTATTCAGATATTGCACAAAAGAAAGCGTATATTGCTTGAATTATTATGAGATGTTAAATGAAATATATATAGAGAAAAAGATAGTCTGAAAATAAAGCATAGAGGAGGAATGTTGATACCATGATTGAAATATTAGAAGGAACACATGAAACCATAAATTATGGAAACTCAATGGGTGTCCATATGCATCGTAATGTTTATTATGAAGATTATCCGGAACATTGGCATACAGCTATAGAAATTATTATGACTATTCATGAAGGATATAAAGTGAATGTTGGTGAAAAGAAATATTGCCTGAAGGAAGGTGATATTTTGATTATTAATTCAGGCACACTTCATAGTATAGAAGCACCCAGGACAGGAGAACGTATTATTTTACAATTCAGTGATTATCTGTTGTATTCATTAAGAGAGATGGAAACTCTTCTGAACTTATTGCCCCCGGCAATACTTTTTTCACAGGAAGATGATCCGCAGCGGTTGTATAGTTTTGTAAAAAAGCAGATGGATGCCATTGTAGTAGAATATGATCAGGAAAAGACTTTTTATGGTGCAGCAATTTATGCCCGGCTGATTGAAATATTTATACATATAGGAAGAAATGCGATATGGGGAAAGAGAAACCAGAAAAATGTAGTTGTAGACAATAATCCATCAAAGAAAAAAGAATATATGGAAAGTGTTATGGGTGCCTGTAATTATATTAATCAGCATTATCAGGAGCCACTGTCATTAGAAGACGTTGCAGATGTCAGCGGATTTTCACGCTTTCATTTTACTCGCATTTTTAAACAATGTATGAATATGACATTTTACGAATATTTAAATCAGAAGAGAATCAGCAAAGCAGAAGAACTTCTGAGTACAACAACACAGAGCGTAACAGAAGTCGCTATGAATTCGGGATTCTCTTCAATCAGTGCGTTTAACAGAACATTTAAATCAGTAAAAGGATGTTCACCCAGCGTTTACAGAGAAAAGAGGGATACAGCACAATAATTGCTCAATGTTTGGCAAAATTAAAGGAGCCTTTTGAAATAATTAACGTTATTCTATAAAAAATAGCGTTAGGAGGTGAAGGGCTCATGCAGTGTTTTTATATACCAAAGATTTTGCGTGAGGGTTGCGTCCTGCAAAGGGGAAGTCACACCAGAGTGTGGGGATGGTATGAAAAGAATACAGAAATTATAATAGACTTTCAACAACAGATATACAAAACAGTTACAGATGAAAAAGGATATTTTGAGACACTTGTAAAATGCATTGAGACCGGGGGACCATATGTTCTCAAAATATTCAGCGAAGAAGGTATAACAGCTGAAAATAGAGATGTTTATGTAGGTGATGTTTTTGTCTGCTCAGGACAATCAAATATGGAACTTTCTGTAAGCAGAGTAAGAGAAATGTTTCCGGATGAAGCAGGATGTGTGAATGTCCATCAGTATAAGGTAGAAGAATGTGCAGAATTTACAGAACCGCTGAAAGAACATAAATCTGCGAGATGGACAGTATGCACAGGTAAAAATCTGGAGGAAACTACAGCATTGGGGTATTTTTTCGGAAAAATGATTTCGCAGAAAGAAAATGTACCTGTAGGTATTATCAATATAAGTAAGGGCGGTACTCCAGCAGAAGCGTGGATCAGTAAAGAGGGCCTGAAAAACCACCCTGAATTTTTAGCAGAAAAACATAAATTTGAAGACAGAGAATATCGTATCAGCTTTTTTGGCGAACAGAATATAAGAGAAGAAGCATGGCATGAAAAATTGAGACACCTGAACAAAACAGCAAAAGATACAAAATGGAAAGAAATACAACTTCCAGGATATTTTCAGAATCAGGGGTTGAATGATTTCTGTGGACTGCTTTATTTAAAAAAGACATTTGAAGTGCCAGATGCTCTTGTTGGAAAAGCATGTATTTTGAAACTTGGGACTCTGGTAGACAGTGATCGAACTTATGTAAATGGAAAGTTTATAGGAGAAACAGGTTATTGTTTTCCACCACGTATTTATGAAATTCCCAAAGGCTTATTGAAAAAAGGAAAAAATGAAATTCTTATCAAACTGGAATGCAGGAATGGAAAAGGAAGAATTACAGAAAAAAAACCGTTTGATATTTGCTTTATATCGGGAGAAATGATCAGCCTTCGAGGACAATGGGAGTATCAGATAAGAGTTGCAAGTGAAGCGGCACCGGTGTTGCAATTTATAACAGCAAAACCTGTGGGAATGTTTCAGGGAATGGTTTCTCCATGTTTGAATATGACCGTAAAAAGTATACTGTGGTATCAGGGCGAATCGAATGATGGTAATCCGGAACTATATGAATATCTTCTGAAAGAATTGATCTGTGACTGGAGAAAAAACTGGAAACAGAAAAAATTGCCTTTTATTGTGATACAGCTTCCTGCATGTAATATAGATATCCGTGGTAATAACGCCTGGGCAATTATCCGTCAGGCACAGAATAGGGTGCAGGAGCTGCCTGACGTAGTGACAACAGTAAATCTTGATTTGGGAGAAGAAAATGATCTTCATCCGTTAAATAAAAAAGAAATTGCGTATAGAGCATATCTTGCTTCCAGATATTTGCTATATGAGGAAGATGTGGTCTGGCAAGGTCCCAGACTGAAATGTATTCAGAGAAAAGAAACTGAAATATTGCTTAGTTTTGAAACTAAGGGAGAAAAATTATTGTTGACAACAGATGGCGAAGACCCGGGAGAATTTGAAGCAGCAGGAGAAGACAAAGTTTTTCATAAAGTAAATGCAACAATTGAAGGAATAAATATAAAAATCAGCTCTGCAAAAGACGATGAGATTAAAGTAAAAGATATGAAAAAAATCAGATATGCATGGTCAGATGCACCAGTGAAGGGACTTCTAAAGAATAGCTATGGACTTCTGACAGCACCTCTTTGTGTTGATTTGTCATAGTAAACGGAGGCAAAAATGAAATTATTTAATGATGGATGGGTATTCAGTAAACAGAAATTAGGTACAACACTGAAAGAAA
>CAVJLN010000077.1:0-2985 GCA_963650485.1 Bacteroidaceae bacterium | reverse complement strand
GCTGATCGGTCAGGCGGGGAATCTTTATGAAAACAGTACAGGATGGTACAAAAAGAAGTTCTCCTGGAAAAAAACAGAGGGAAAGAAAGTGTTTCTTCGGTTTGATGGTATTTATATGGATTGTCACATTTTTATAAATGATGTAGAAGCCGGGGAATGGAAATATGGCTACACTACGTTTGAGGTAGAAGCTACAAAATATCTGAAAAACGGAGAAAATGAAATTTGGATTTCTGCGAATTATCAGTCACCTAACAGCAGGTGGTATACAGGAGCTGGAATTTACCGAAATGTATGGATAAAGGAAGTTTCAAATACCTGTATTACAGCAGACGGAATCTATTTTTCTGCAAAACAGAAAAATAAAAAATCATGGAGCATGGAGATTGAGACAGAATTAGAATTGGAAGAACCGCATTCGGAAGATTTGTTCAGCATTACTTATACTCTGGTGAAGAAAAGCAAAGAGGATTCTATGATTTTTCTGGGGCAACAAAATGTTCCGAAAACAGATCAGAAAAATGTGACGGTTTTATTCCAGGCAGAGATAGAAGAACCAGAAATCTGGGATGTTGAAAATCCGCAATGTTATGAATTGCAGACAGTACTCTATAGGAAACAGGAAATTTTGCAGAAAGAATGCATGACAGTAGGATTTCGCACAATGGAACTGGCAGCAGATAAGGGATTTTTGTTGAATGGAAGAAAGCTGAAATTAAATGGAGTGTGTGAACATCATGATCTGGGATGTCTTGGTGCTGCATTTCATAAAAAAGCTATGGAAAGAAAATTCAGAATTCTGAAACAGATGGGAGTAAATGCGGTCCGTCTGGCACATAACATGTCTGCACCAGAAGTAATGGAACTGGCAAATGAGATGGGAATTCTGATTGTTACAGAAGCCTTCGATATGTGGAGTTCTCCCAAAAATCCGTATGATTATGCCAGATTTTTTAAAGAGTGGTATCAGAGAGACATTGCAAACTGGGTAAAACGTGACAGAAATCATCCGTGTCTGCTTATGTGGAGCATTGGAAATGAAATTTATGATACGCATATAGATGAAAGCGGTCAGTACTGGTGTAAAGTTCTCAGAGACGAAGTAAAAAAATATGACAAAAAGGAAAATGCACAGGTTACCCTTGCATCAAATTATCTTCCATGGGAGAATGCGAGAAAGTGTGCGGATATTGTTAAAAATGTAGGATATAATTATGGAGAAAAATACTATGACACTCATCATAAAGAACATCCGGACTGGATTATTTATGGAAGTGAGACAGGGTCTGTTGTTCAGAGCAGAGGAATTTATCATTTCCCATATCAGCAGTCGATATTAGCTGATGAGGACGAACAGTGTTCTTCGCTTGGAAACTCGACAACAAGCTGGGGAGCTGAATCAGCAGAAGCCTGTATCAGAGCTGAAATAGAACATCCATATTCTTGTGGTCAGTTTGTATGGTCAGGATTTGATTATATTGGAGAACCTACGCCATATCATACTAGGAATTGTTATTTTGGCCAGATTGATACGGCTGGATTTCCAAAAGATTCGTTTTATATCTATAAATCTGGATGGACAGATTACAAAAAAGATCCGATGGTTCATATTTTCCCATACTGGGATTTCAATGAAGCACAGATGATTGATGTAAGAGTATGCTCTAATGCACCGGTGGTAGAGCTTTTCCTAAATGGAAAAAGTCAGGGAACATGTACATTAGATCAGAAAAATGGAACAGCATTGTCCGGCCTGTGGCAGATTCCGTATGAAGAAGGGGAACTTTGTGCAGTTGCCTGTGATGAAAATGGATCTGTTCTTGCTACAGATGTACAACATTCTTTTGGAGAAGCAGCAGAGTTTTGCGTGGAGACATCTGAGAAAGAACTGAGGGCGGATGGAGAAAATCTTTTGTTTGTAGAGATATCAGTGAAAGATGCACAGGGATTTCCGGTAGCAAATGCTAATAACCGTGTTCAGATCGAGGTATGTGGAGCAGGTTCTCTGGTGGGAACTGATAATGGAGACAGTACAGATACAGATGAATATAAATCAGGAAACAGGAGACTCTTTTCTGGAAAGCTTTTGCTTGTGTGCAAAGCCGGAACGTCCTGCGGAGATATGACGATACGAATTAAATCACAGGGAATTCCTGATAAGATCCTGACAATTCCTGTAAGGGAAGCGGAAATCAGACCTGGTATCAGTGATAAAGCATATCTCCCGGAGAAAAATTATGCAGATGTTTGTGTGAATCATGATGTTCAGGTAAGAAATATCCGATTGACAAGCAGCAATGGTTTACACCTTCATAAAGAGAACCCAATGACAGTTATTACCGCAGAACTCTGCCCGGCACAGCCAGCAGATCAGGAAGTATTCTGGAGTATTGTGGATGATGCCGGAATTCCGTTGAAGATAGCAACAGTAGAGCCAGAGGGATTACAGGCAAAAATTACAGCAGTCAGTGATGGAAACTTTAGGGTAAGATGTATGTCTAAAAGCGGAACTGACCATATTCGTATTATTTCTACTCTGGAATTTACAATTAATGAATTTGGAAAAGCATTTACCAATCCATATGAATTTGTAAGTGCTGGATTATATGATTACAGCAGAGGAGAAATTGGAAATGGCAATGAGCATGGAGTTGCGACTGCCCGAGATGGAGAAAGTCAGGTTGGGTTTAGAAATATAGATTTTGGAGCGTATGGTTCTGATGAAATTACAGTACCGATTTTTGCGTTGTCAGATGATCCTTATGAAATTCAGATTTATGAAGGAATGCCGGAAGAAGGCGGAACATTGATCGGTGAATTTGTTTATCAGAAACCGAAGATGTGGAATGTTTATCAGGAAGAAACATTCCATCTGAACAAACGTCTAAAAGGGATAACTGGAATTTGTTTTGTAGTTCATGCGAAAATTCATATAAAAGGATTCTGCTTTAAAAAGTACAGCAGAGCATGGCAGAAACTTGATGC
>CAVJLN010000076.1:7236-11705 GCA_963650485.1 Bacteroidaceae bacterium | reverse complement strand
TCTCCATACTGTGTATAAAGATTCCATGCAATCACAACTGCGGCATCTCCCCAGCAGTTATTACCGCCGGCTCCTCCTCGGCCATTCCAGCCCGTTCCAAAGTTCCTGGGAGCCATATCCGGAAATGCGCCATCTTCGCTTTGAAGATCGCATAGCTCTGTTAAATATTTTCTATAAAAATCATCCACTGCACTATTATAGCATGCCATCCCAGAAAAGATCTGCGCATCCCCCGCCCAACCATGGCGCTCATCACGCTGTGCACAATCAGTCGGATTATCCACGAAATTACTCCTCTGACTCCAAACTGCGTTACTCCAGTATTGATTCACCAACTCATCTGAACACTCAAACTCTCCGGTCGAAGTCAGATCCGAAGATAATACGATGCCGGTGACGTCCTCTACCGCCGGGGCCTCGTTCAGTCCCGTAACCTGTAAATACCGGAATCCATGATATACCGATACCGGCTGATATGTCTGTTCTCCCTCCACTGCCAGATAATAGTCCGTTGCATCCGCAGTCAGAAGATTTTCTGTCCATATTGTGCCAACTGCATCATCTCTATTCCTAAGATTCTCCGTATTCAGCGCTTCTCCATAACGAAATGTGACCAGATCACCTTCCCTTGCATTCATTTTAATCCTGCATACACCGGAAAAATTCTGCCCAAAATCATATACATAGATACCACTTACCGGCTCGGATACCGATATTGGCGTCAATTCCTGCACACATCTGACCGGTTCATTTGTTTTGCCAATGTAAGGAAGCTCATCATATCGGGGATCGACTTCATCTACAGCAGCCGGCTGCCACTTAATGCTCTCCTCACTATATCCGTATTCTGCAATAAATTCCCTGTTATCATCTGTACCTCTATTATCTATACTTTCGCCCGTATATTCATCTATATCATCCTCTATACTATCCAGGCTTTTAAAATCAATGACTCTTGAAGCATCATAGAATTCTCCCTGATAGACATCATTTTCGCGAATCGGACCATCCAATGTCACCTGAAATTCCTCATCGGTTCCAATGATCTGTTGTGATCCATCCTGATAGGTTACAACCAAAGCTCCCCGAAGTGCATTTTTCTCTCCCCATGGGCTGTAAATTTCCGGATAACCAACACCCCGGTCATACCAGCCATGGAATAATGTCATCCTCCAGATATGAGAGGCAGGAATCTTTTCTGTTTGTTCTTCTCCTCGTTCTTCCCCTGGTTTTTCTCCCGTCAAAATATTTGTCACATCATAGGTCATATATGACAAATACTGATTATACGCCAGCTTCCCGGGATCCATAAAATTGTCCGTAACTGCCTGTCCATCAATTGAAACCTCGTAACTTCCCAATGCCGTCAAATAGAGTCTTGCATGATCAATCTCCTTTTCTTCCAGTTCAAGCGTCCTTTCAAAGACCGGAGCCGGATCTTCCATTCCCCCTGACAACATTAGTCCTGATCCTACCTTGCAACGGCCATTTTCAACCACAACCTGATAAGGCGCAAAAATAGTACTTTCCTGTTCAAAAGTTTCCTCATAACAAATATTTCCCAGTTCATCTTTCACAATAACATCATCCAGATAAGCATATTCAGTGCCACGACTCTTATAATAACCGATAGATCCCGGTGAGGCACTCTGAATGGGAAATTCACCAATGACACTGCCATTGATTGAAACCTCCATCTGCTGATCCCTTACCCTCAAATTCACCTGATAAATTCCATCTATTGCCGTATCCACATAAACTGAAGGAAATTCTGTATTCGAATTAAGCTCTGCCATATCTTTGACTGTAAATACCGTTTCCTCATCCTGATTTCGGATTTCACAAAGAGTCATAGAACCATATCGACCATTCTCCGCCCCAAAAGCAAAACAGGCTGACGTATTCTGTACTTCCATCGTATATGTCATATCTATTGTATTGATTGATTGCAAGTCTGAATTCTCATCAACAACAGTATCTGGAACCGAGATCCACCGTGCTTCCTCCGGGAAATCTCCCATCAATCCCGTTTCAAAATATACTGCCTCTTCAGATGTATAGTTTTTATCCTTCTCATCCCAGACTTCTACCATCCAGTCATATCTTGTCTGCGGTTTCAATTCCTCTCCCTCATAAGGAATCGAGACAGAAAGATCACTTTCCACCTTTCCCGAATCCCAGACACATTTCAGAGGCGTATCCTTCATATTGTTATCCTTTAAACTGCTATTCTCATATTGGTCTATATCCTCCATATCAGGAGATAAATTATCACTCTCATATACCATAATCCGGTATGCTGACTGACTTTTATCTTTCTCATCCGAACGCATCTGCCAGCTAAACACGGGAACCGGATCATCGATTCCAATAGGATTCACGCGGTAATTCGTCTGCAGATGAACAATCTCCAGCATCTTCACCTTCGATGCCCCACAGCCGTTTAGTGTCACTCCAGCAACTAAAACCAGCAGCATAACGCCAAAAAGCAGACCTGATTTTCTCAAATCTGCTTTTCCCTCTACTTTTTTACTCTGTCTATCATTATTTATCATACGTTCACCATATATTCCTATACTTCAATTTGATGAAATAAGATAATGTTAAGAGACCTTTTATCCTCAATCTGCATAACATGTTCTTAATATTTCAGCTATTTTTTCAGTCTCTCTCAAATTTCTTCCCGTTGTTTGAACAGCAATCCCATATCCTTTATCTGTCCAACATAATACGCATTCGATCAAACCACTGGGATTGATTGAATGAATAAAGTTCTTTTCTTTAGGATTAAACGGTAATGAATTGACAACCCCTACAACATAAGAGCTGCTACAGATACGTTTTGAAAAGGCATACAGAACATCTTCCCCATGATCGTGCCTCAAATGAATAGCTTTATCTTTAACAGAAATATCTGTTTCAATTAATACAACCTCTTTAAGGGAATCTATCCATTCAGCATGTTCCATCAGTTGACTTTGATTTGATGCATTTCTCACATCTATAAGTTTGTCATCTCTGCTAATATGTACTATGGATTCCCATCCTTTTTCCGTAAAACTAATGGTTAACGAATCCATCAATGCCGCATATGTTAAGCCAATACATTCGCATCCATTATAACTCCATTTATAAGAAATATATTCAGCTGCACAATAATCAACAGCTTCATCCGTATCAAACGGTGCATGAAAAAAGGAGTAAACAAAATTTAACAAATTTCTTTTTTGTGGATCCTGCCTTAGCGAATTATATAATTGTACTAATGCCTCATTATTTATTCTGCATGAAGCAATTCCATTTCGCGACAAAATTCTGTAAATCTCAATCAAATTCCTAATATAGTCAAATCCCGAAAACGTGTCCGCCTCTATTGACAGTTCATTTGCATATACTTCCATTCAAAAATCTCCCTATATTAATCTGGACATCAGATTTCCCCATTCGTCAATCAATCCTATTGGATAATTATTCAAATTACCATTTTTATCTATCCGTATCAAAGTTGTTATAGTATTAAAAGAAGCATCCTGACTAAAATATGCAACCGCAACATCATCCTTATCTACTAATTGCTCCTTAACTGAAACCCTGACTCCATTAATAATATGGTCACTGTGAGACTCACATATTATCTGTGCTCCGGATGAAGCCACCTTGGACATGAGCTCTGCTATAGCTGCCTGCCCTCGAGGATGAAGATGTGACTCTGGATTTTCTAGTAGGATCAGACTATCTTTATTTGCTGTTAGCAAAGCAGTTATAACCGGTAAAACATATGGTATTCCAAAACCAACATTTATAGGTGCATTAGTTGCTGATACAAACCAGTCTTCATTATATGAAATTTTCAATTTAGCTTCTTGATCTCCACCTAATAGCTCTGTATTCAGTCTTATACCCGGAGAAATTCTTCCCATCCATGCACTTACCTGATCAACTAATTTGTTGGTTCTGGTTCTCACATCAAAAATACATAATTCATCCGGTACAGTAATACTATCCCCATTCATTGCCAAAAAAGGAACTGTAAACTCTCCTCTGTTTCCCAATTTGTTAATACCCTCAGCATTCCATTTTGAATAATCATATTTTCTTTGTGGGCCTATATGTTCTGCAGATAAATATATAAAATTATCTTTCGAATACGCTGATGATTTAAATTTATTGTCACTATTACATGTACAATCTAAATAATTTGACCAGCTATTATTCGAATCAAACAAACAATTCACTTCTGTTTTTTCTCCGTTATCCTCATTAAACCGAATCATCATCGCATTATTGTCTGCATTATGACAGAAAATCTCTCCCACTGTTCCCAATTCAATCAGATCTCCATTGGGAAATACCTTATCAATCCCATTACATCCATTCTTCCAAAAACTCTGCCTACACAACAAAAGACTTTGGATAACTGAAGATTTTCCCATGCCATTCACGCCAAAAAAAAGATTTAAATTTGAGGA
>CAVJLN010000076.1:0-7226 GCA_963650485.1 Bacteroidaceae bacterium | reverse complement strand
CATTCCTACTTTTTTAATTGATTTAAAATTTTCAATATGAATATACTTAATCATTTTTACCCCAAATACTTTTTAATCAATGCTTCTAATTTCTGATGTCTGTAAATAACGCTGTCTCTGTGGGCTGTACCATTTGTAATAACTCTTACAAAAACATCGTCTTCAAATAACTCATAATACTCCTTACAAAATGCCTCTTTTCTTGTAAGCAGCTTATCTGCTTCTTCGTTTGATATTTTGGCAAATTCCACTGATACTGTTTCAAATAATGGTTTATTCAGCCGTCCGAATCGTCCATTTCTGTTTTTTTTCTTAAATGAATTATTTTCAAATAATTTATAAGATAAGGACATTGCCTGACGAAAGGCCTTTTCGATTTCATCCAGATTTAAACCAGTATCTGTTTTCAAAAGAATCAGGACATCATTTAAATAATCCTCCAGATTACCGGGATAATTTTCAATTTTCAATAAATAAAATGCCAAAAAACGATTTACGAATTCACGATCCAACATTCTTTCAGGATTAATCTTTCCATTAGTAGCTCGGATAAATTCCTGTGAGTCAGCCAATCTCTTCACAAACGAAGATGCTCTTCCTCTATACACCGAATTTTTGATTTCAGCAGGCTGTAATATCAATCCTCCCGTATTTATTCTTTCAAATATGCTATTCCGCACTCTGTCGGGTGTCCCTGCTTTGATTACATAAGTTTGTATTATTGACTCTTTTAATCTTCTCTGTAAATTAACTGGAAGTTGATAGAAGGTTTTTCCCTCTAATTCTTTAAGATACTCCAACCCCTGAAGCCTTAACAGATCTTTATCATCAGCCTCTTTTGCCATAAAATTATTAATTGCACACAATCGCTGTACTCCATCTACAACAATATATTTTTCTTCTTCATCTCCATCTAAATAAAAAGTAGGTAATGGGATTTTAACAAGCAAAGACTCTATCAAACGGCTTTGTTTTGTTGCATCCCAAAGATTTTTATTTCTCTGAAAATCTGGATCAAGAATTATTTCTTCATTTTTTAACCGTTCTACAATATTCGATATTACCATAGGCTTAGAATCAATATCAACCAGCCTTGGGTCAAACGGTGATCCTGTCTCGCCGTATGTCCCATCCAGATATAATTTTTCATTATCAACTGTATTCATCATATCATTACGCCTTTCTTATATTCCAAAGGTGTCCATTTAAACGACCTCATATATTTATACTATAGATAATATGTTTTTAATTTTCTTGTATCTTTACAATATCCTCTGACTTATAAATCTCAACCATTCTGATATTATCAGTATCTGAATAAAACTCTATCCATTGTTTATCTATAAATTTATAATGATCATATTGAATACACAGTCCATCACTAAATTGACAAAAAACACTCCCTCTTTTTTTATCTTTACTAGTAAAATTTCTTTTTTGATATCGAATATATCGAATATCACATATATTCAGAACCTTTTTACTGCCATTTTCAGTTTTAAATGCAACCTTATTGTCTCCATACCGAATCACTGGATTCCTCGTAATCTCCCTTCCATAACTTGTACATAGATCTACCGAACATGCATTATTCTTATCTTCTTCAGTCCATCTGACCCAATTTTCTATTACACATAATCCAAACCATATATATATAACATACGAATCATTATGATGAAATATAAAAAAATGCACTAAATATAAAACAAACACTAAATAGCGTAACCCTACCATTAACGCTATTATTATATTACCATTCTTTATTTTTAGTCCTTTATGTATAAAATAGTTAATCAATGGTAAGGTAACAACTGAGATCACAAAGAATATATAGTAAATATATTTATTTAAATAAATTACAGGCACAAAAGCTATACTGATCACAATCACGAATAACGTCAAGCCCCAAATAAGTAACACCCATTTTATACTTTTGGTAATTTCCCTCGTAGGACGTATTGTGCATATTATTAATATTGCAAGCATACACCCAATAATATATAGCGACATAAATACTTTACCTGGAAAATCATTATTACGCAGTCCCATTAAAAAAATGGAGAAATACATTTCGACTAAAATCAATGATATATTCAACAAAAGGAGGAAGAACTCAGCAATAAATATAAATGCTCTTCTCACCCAGTCACTATATTTATAATCACATATTCTATCTAATACAACCCCCTTATATGCCCTCCAATTTTTCCCAAGTGCTCCTGCTCTAGTCCATGGAATTATATGTATAATAATTGACAATATAGCACCCAATACTGCTCTAATATTTGCAACCAAAGAAAAAATCGGATTATTTTCATATGATTCTATCAATTGCAGCAATTGCGTCCACACATTATCCATGTTCATTTTATCCTCTAGTTTATCTAATATTACAAAATCAGCTTTTCCCCAAATGCTATTAATTTCTTTAAAATCAATAATACTGTATCTCTTATAATTATACCTATCTGACACCACCCTTGCAATAAAAATAATTAAAGGTAAATTATTGTATTCCTGACCGGGTACACAATAATTCACCTTTTCTTATATATCTGTCTAATGCTTTAATTGTTTTTTGTCTCTTCATTCGACAGAATCATCTTTGCTAATGCATCTGCATAATTCTGTCTCGCTTCTGCAGTTAGGTGAATTCCGTCCTCCAGGTATCTGTCTGCTCCATAAGAATCTATTCCAAGATCATAGTAACTATTGAAGAATAACGTCTGCTGCTCTCCCGCAATATACTCACAGATTCCCATATAATCGCGTAATGTACCCGCTCCTTTATCTGTGACATTGCTATCACCAACATAACGATCCCCATTATAAAATACACAATAATGCGGTGGACAAAGAATAATGTTACAATCCGGAGCTAACTTTCTCAATTCGGAGATTGCATTTCGAAGAGCGCCTGCATACGTATAAGGACTATATGGTTGATCATCATAGCTTCGAGGAGCGCCCTCAAAGTAATCATTAATTCCATATTCAATAATAAAATAATCCGTATTTGAAAAATCAATATTTGGATTATCCAAAATTTCCTTTGTTCTCGTTCCCTCAAAAATTGTAGTAGGTATCTTTTTCTCCATAGCCTTTACCACTCCCTGAAGGCCTGTAGACTCCCATTTTTCATTCTCTGCCGACTGTGTTAATTTAATTGTTGCAGTTGTCCCTCCAATTGCCAGATTATATACATCTGCATTGCATTGCACCCCTGTCAGATAAGGAACCCCCGTTCCATCCCGATTATTATCAAAGATACTATCTCCAAGAAAAACAAGCTGCAATTCATTCCCCTGAGGTTCGATCTGATCTTCTTCAGTAATCACCTGTTCATGCTCTGGAAACACAATATCATCCGGACTAGCTTCAACCGTTTCCTCTGATGGAGATGGTGTAGGAGTCGGCGTTGAAGATGGTTGTTCCTCCTTCATCTGTTGGATAATTTCACCTAAATTAATCGTATTTTCTGTTTCTGCAGTATTGGTCTCCGTAGAATCTGTGCTTTCCTCTACTTTATGATTCGCGCATGAACAACATAATGCTACAAGCATCGTGCTTATCATCACTATTTTCGTTAATTTCTTCATTTCATATTGCCTCCTTATCAAACAAAGCAAATCTGTATCTGATTTTACAATACCACACTTTCCATCAAAATAAATACATTTAAACAATTCTTAAGAAATATTCCGAAATTCTTAAAAAATACATGAATGTCATTTCACAAGCATGTAAATATATAAATTATTTCCAATATAATATATACATGCCCACTTTCATTTATGCATAAATAGTCCTATTTTCTTGGTTTCCAGATAACTTCCTTCAGATCAAAATACTTTGCTACCGCATTATTCTCCCAGTCACTGCTGTCTGGTTTAATATCAGAAAAGAACAATAATTCCGGCTGATTCTCCAGTTCGTATACCTCGACAATTCCCGTCTCACTATTTTCATATAATTCAACTCTTTCCTGCATTTCCTCTGCAAATCCTTTTGCTTTACCGCTTCTTATATCTGTTATTGCAGAAGTCATTGTGAAATAATGGTCATCCGGAAGGAGTGTCAATCCAACTCCCCATGCAAAAAACACAATACATGCGAGTAGAAACACACAACTATCATACGATAATTCATTTTTGTTCAATACTTCAATATCACCGGTCACACCATGAAGTTTCTGATATCCCCAAACAACTGCATATCCCACACATAAGGTCAGTACCAGAATATACATCCAGTATACCAGTCCTTGAATACGTCCGGCTTCAATACTGGATACCGCAAACAGAGGAGGTGTCATCATCGCTGACACAACTCCATATCCAAATGCAATCACTAAAATAGGATAACGCACCTTAAATTTAATACTCTTTGCCAGCTTCCAAAAGAACGGAATTGTCATCAATTCCAGTAAAATTACCGACCAGGTTGTCCATTCATTTACGGCACGACTGAATGTATAATAAAGCGATACCAATACTGCCTTCACCGGATTCATGGATGTGGTATACTGCATTCTTACCCAGTCTCCTGGAGCTGCCATGCTAAGAACAAAGCTTGCCAGATAAAAAACAAGAGGAATCAATAACAGCTTATACTGCTTCCATTTCTTCTTCCAGGTAATCATTCCAATTGTTGTTAATACGACAATGGCACCATTCAAAGAAGACATCTGATTACCACCAGCAGCAATGAATGCCATAATACATGCCAAAACTGTGTCTATAATTCTTCTTTTCCCCTGATGGTTCACCACTGCAATTAATAATCCGAAATAAATTAAGGCAAATGCATGAATATATGCATAATTGCAGGCTCCACTATACCAATACATAAGTTCGCACCTTGCAGCTGAAGGCAGACATTGAACACATGCAAAAAGAATAATCATACTTAAGCATACCCCAATTCTCCGGTCTGCTTTCAGCGCATTTCCCACTAACTGATCCATGAAAAAAAGCACACTTAAGGTAATTAGGATTAATGTGATAATCGGTGTCAAAAAGGTCCATTCCTGTCCGAAAATACATGGCGGTAATGCAGATAAATAGCTGGATGTATAACACCCTCTCCAACCACCATACTCATCTACCGTCCGTCCTGTCACATCTACCAGAATTCCTGGGATAGAATGGGTTTCATTCCATAAATGATGCGTACTTGCACCATTGGTATAATCATCGGCACTGGGATAATTATACTTACTGATCATACATAACGGAATCAGACTAAGTAGATATACTACAATCAAAAAAATCATCACATTCCGGATATTACAAAACTTCATAATGCGTTCTTTCATTTTCATACTCTCTTCTTTCTGTTGCCTACTATATTCTTAAAGTATACCCTAACTTAGCTGTAAATTCAATTCTGCCATATCCAATCGCAAAGACTTTCACTTTTAGCTCCGAGTCTCCAACCGTTTTTTCAGTTTCAGACTAATATATTGATATCCTGCTGCTGCAACCGGAAGCATCAGCACAAAATAACATAAGACATATCTTGCCTTTGCTTCCCACAACATATGGAACAGTATCCCTCCAAAAATATTTAAGATAAAATACGCCTTTTCCAGCTTCCATTCTTTTCGTTGAATCCACAATCCGACCGCCGTCCCCAGCATAATCAGGAAATGATAAATATTCATCGCTTCGGTCAAAATAGTTCTTCCTGTCCCATACAGAAGTGATATGGCTAGGTTCGACTGTGGTTCACAATTTCTACTATACCATTCATTCGTCTGAATGGACATAAAGGTTGGCTCATTCCATTGAGAGCTGAATTTATCAAAAAAGAAATATAACGTGTATTTGGGATGATGCAGAAAATATTCAAACCGTTCCCTTAATTCCATCATACACGCTGCCACGGTCGCTTTCTGATCATAGCCATTGTCTGCAAAGACACTACAGTTATAACCATTGTACCAACCAGAAGCCGAGCCCCCCTCGACGGTTCCCTGCATGCTCATCGTAATCCATGCAATCTTAGGAATGCCATCCGGAATAGGCTGTCCCATCCGTAATTCATAAATCCATTTGATGATATTCAGCCCCATCTGGGACATCAGGCCAAGCTCTACCGTCCAGATCAATACCCAATATTTACGATTTATAACCGCATATAAGATCAAAGCAATTATGGCTGCTATAACTAAAACATTAATATTATTCTTTATGGCAACGCCCCCTGAAAACCAAAATGACGCCTGCAAGATCTTCTGCCATTTATTTTCTTTCAGGAAACAAATTACTGCCGCTATTGCATGAATACCAAAGAACAGACCTATATAATCTCCATATACGAATGTAGAAAGTAAAAACAATGGCAGTAATCCCATAGACATGACGATCTCTATTCTGGCTATTTCCTCATCAAACAACTCTTCGCTGATTCTCCCGAGCATACGGACAATATCCACAATACAAACCAGATTAATCAGTTCAAAAACAACATAGTTCTGAACGCCAAAGATTCCGTAAATCAGCTCCAGTAATGCTGTAATGCCTATTTGAAACGGATATCGATAAAGATACTCCCCAACTGAAAATGCTTCATAATTATTCTGGAGAAATTGAATGGCTGCATTACTCACGAACTCACTATCACATTTAGCAATGGATCGAAACAATAATATTGTCAACAATGAGATTCCACCAGCTATCCCCAGTGCAATGTTCTGTAATTGCCCGGTTGAAACTTTCTTTCTACATGCCAGCCAATAAATCAGTCCCATCCATACGATCACTCCCAGCAACAACCATAAGGGATTATCCCACTTCCACTTCACAATCTCAATATATTGATCCAACTCAAAATAACCGGTTCTTAAGAAACTATTTAATGAATTCAAAGTCACAATCAGCCATAATGGTATCCAGAAAAACATGGTCAAAACATAGATTACCCTCTGTCTCATTCGTCTGCCTCCTCACTCCCTAAGGGAATTCGGTAAATCCGATACTCTTCTCCCCGAACAGTACTTCCGCTTGTTTCATAAATCACTTCATATTGTGCAAGCTGCTCACTATCCACAATACATGATGCATTTCCCTGAATCAAATATACTTCCTTCTTCATTGGAAATGTATTCCTGCACCATGCCAGCAATTCTTCCATACGGATCGTCTGATTCTGCTCTTCACTCCAATCCGCATAGGAAGTAAGCTTTCCACTCCCTGCATAATAAAATCGATAGTCCTTTAAAT
>CAVJLN010000075.1:0-11811 GCA_963650485.1 Bacteroidaceae bacterium | reverse complement strand
GTATCAAAGGACAACTCAGCTGCTTCCTTCGGCTCGTCTGCCTTTGCTGCTATTTCCTGTGTATGTCCACAGTAAGGACAAAGCAGTCCTCCTGTTTTGGGATCAAAATCCATGACCCCACCACAACTCGGACACTTTTTGTCCGTTTCTTCCATTGTAGATACCGTTCTGGCATCTAAATTCGTATCAAATTCACTCACGTTCCACCTCTGTCAATACAATGCTATCCCATAGATTTCTACTGCTGAACATCATTATCGTCGAATGGATCTCCACATTCCGGACAGAACTTCGGAGGATTCTTCGGATCTTCCGGCTCCCATCCACATTTATCACACTTGTACAGCGGTTCGCCGGCCGGCTTCTTAGCTCCACATTCAGAACAGAATTTCCCCTTATTGACTGCGCCACAGGAACATACCCAGCCGTCTGCTGCAACAGGCTTGGGTGCGCCACACTCTGCACAGAACTTACCTGTATTGCCGGTCTTTCCACAGGAGCAGGTCCATGTATTTGCTTCCGGTGCAGGCTCTGCTGCAGGTGCTGCGTTCTGTGCTGCTGCCTGCGGTGCTGCGTTCTGCATCGGTGCCTGATTGGAAGCTCCTCCCATTGCGAACAGATTCTGTGCATTCATACCGCCTGCCATATTCGCCATGTTCATACCGGCAAATGCCATCATCGGTCCGGCAGAGGTATTGGAAGCTGCTGCCTTCATTGCTTCTGCCTGTGCACCGGCAAGTGTTGCTGCTGCCATGTTTGGATTGCGTAATACTGCATTCTTCTGAAGCTCTTTGATCATTGCTTCGTCTTCTTCGGAGGCCTTCATGGTGTTAATACCGAAGGAAACGATTTCGATACCACGAAGCTGTGCCCACTTTTCAGACAGAACCTCATTCAATGCGTCTGCAAGCTCCATAGTATGTGCCGGCACTGCGCTGTAACGGATTCCCATAGCGGAAATCTTCGCAAATGCAGGCTGTAAAGCGGTCATCAGCTCGGTCTTTAACTGGCTGTCAATCTCACTTCTCTCATAATCACTTACAACATTACCACACACATTGGTGTAGAAAAGAATCGGGTCGGTAATATGATAAGAATATTCTCCATTGCAACGGATGGAAATATCAATATCCAGTCCAATGTTCTGATCTACCACACGGAACGGTACCGGATTGGCTGTTCCGTATTTATTACCCATAATCTCCTTAGTATTAAAGAAGTAAACTCTCTGATCCTTGGCTGTTTCACCGCCAAATGCAATACGTCTTCCCATTGTTGAGAAGGTCTTCTTAATGTTCTCTCCAAGGTTTCCGCAGAAAATGCTCGGCTCGGAAGATGTGTCATACTTGAATTCTCCTGCTTCCGCGCATAATTCGACAACCTTACCCTGATCCACAATGATCATGCACTGTCCTTCATTGACAGCGATGACCGATCCGTTTGAAATGATGTTGTCTTCTCCTTTGTTATTGCCTGCACCACGGCCTTTCTGGCGCTTCTGTCCCTTAGTCACCAATACGTCAGCTTCCAAAGAATCACAGTAGAAGTACTCCTCCCACTGATCTGCAACCACACCGCCAACAGCACTTGTTAATGCTTTAATTAATCCCATATATTTTCCCTCCATCTTTTCTGGGCCGATTCCCTTTGCTACCATTATACATATTTTGTCGGGCGCTGTCTACCGATTTCCCCTTCACACGTGTCACCTTTTTTTCCTAATGTCATACCATAAATTATCGTAACTATTCAGAACTCCATTCGTAAAACCGCTGCTAATGCAGCTCAAGTTTTACTCATATGGTTACTTCGCCATATAAAATCTGTCAAACAGGATCCGAAATGCAAGCCTTCCGATCCTATTTATCCAGATTTTGCATGGCTCAGAATAGTTAACAAATTATCAATAAAATTGCTCCTTTTCGAGCGCTCTTATTATGGAGGTTTTATGAAAAAAAGAAAAACACTGCCTTTTGCTCTGCTTCTTATCCTGTCACTGCTCCTTGCGCTTCCCGGATGCAGCAGCTCTTCTCCTGCTTCTTCCGATACGGATGGGCTAAAAAGCGTCACCTTAAATGAAGTGGCACATTCCATCTTCTATGCTCCAATGTACGTTGCCATCGAGGAAGGTTATTTTGCCGACGAAGGTCTTGATGTGACACTCGTTACCGGCTTCGGTGCCGACAAAACCATGACCGCAGTTCTTACCGATGAAGCCGACATCGGTTTCATGGGAAGCGAGTCCACTATCTATACCTATGCAGGTGGAGCTTCCGATTATGTAGTAAATTTTGCTCAGCTCACCCAGCGGGCCGGAAATTTTCTGGTTTCCAGAGAGCCGATTGAGGATTTCCAATGGGAAATGTTAAAGGGAAAGGCTGTTCTGGGCGGTCGTGCCGGTGGTATGCCCGAAATGGTATTTGAATATATTCTGAAAAAGAATAACCTGGATTCGAAAAGCGATCTTTCGATCGACCAGTCGATTGATTTTGGTTCTACCGCTGCCGCTTTTTCCGGCGGCCAGGGAGACTTCACTGTAGAGTTTGAGCCGCACGCTACCTCTCTGGAAGAAAAAGGCGATGGCTACGTCGTTGCTTCCTTGGGAGAAAGCTCCGGCTATGTTCCTTACACGGCGTTCAGTGCAAAGAAAAGCTATATCGAAAGTAATCCTGAAGTGATCCAGTCCTTTACCAATGCGCTGCAAAAAGGCATGGACTATGTGGGCAGCCATACCCCTGAGGAAATCGCCGCCGTCATTGCTCCGCAGTTTGACGGTACTAAGCTGCGAACCATCACTACCATCGTTTCCCGGTATGCGGCACAGGATACCTGGAAGGAGAATCTGGTTTTTGAAGAGGATTCCTTCATGCTCCTGCAGAATATCCTGGAAGAAGCCGGCGAGCTTCCGGAACGTGTTCCTTATGATGACCTTGTAACCACAGAGTTTGCTGAGCGAGCCATAAAATGATGTCAGGGGCAAAAGATATTTTGCCCCTCATTTATGATTAATCCGACAACTAACTCACACCAATCACAACACCGATCACAATCACGGCTGCACAGAACAGCTTGTAACCGACATTCTTTTCTTTGAAAATGAATTTACCGGCAAGAATAGTTACCACACAGCCACTCTGTTTCAATAACGTCATAATGGTAATCCGGCTGTCCGGTATGCCATTGGCTACAAACAGTGCTTTATCCGCAATGACAAATAAAATGGCAAGCAGCCAGATCCAACCGTTCTTCCAGACTTCCTTCCGGATTCTGGTGTGGCTGCACAGAATATAAATCAGATAATACAGCACCAGAAACAGCATATACCAAAACTGTAGCTGAGAGCTGTTGATATTTTTCATCAAAATCTTATCCATAAGCCCCGAAACTGCATTCAGCATGCAGGAGGCAAAGGCAAAAAGAACCAGCATCACAGAGACTTCATTTCCGGACTGCTGTACGACGGCAGAGTCATCTGTCACTGCACCTGTGATATTCCCTTCCTGATCAACCTGACTGGAGGCTGTCTGATCTCTATATCCCTTTGTCTGCTTTCTTGGCAGACTCGCCTGTGATTTTTTTAACAGACCGGATGGGTTAAACTTCAGCAGCAGCAAGCCCGCACTGACAAGGACAAGCCCGATCACCTGATGCGTATTCAGCGTTTCCTGAAGCACCACAACCCCTAAAAGCGTGGCAAATAATACTCTCGATAAGTCAAGCACTCCATACAGGCTGATCGGCATTTTCTTGATCGCCTTAAAGCTGCAGATCCATGCAAGGAAAATCACAAAGGATTTTACTGCAATCCAGAAATAATATTTCAGTTCCAGTCCCATCGCCGCCGGCGCCTGTGGAGTTACGAACAGGAAACCCAGCATGGTATAAAAAAACAGCACCTCTATTACGCTGCTTTTCGTCAGTGCTTTCTTCTTTACAATTTCACGCGCTCCTTTTAAGACGCCATATAATAAAACAAGTAACATCCACATCTCTTTTGTCCTCCAGACAGTAACTAACCTTTTATATCCTATCTTAATACCATTTGTCTATGGGCATTGTGTACAAATCTATTCAATGCTATAATTTAGCTATCGAATATTTGGAGGGTTATCTTATGGGTATTTTTATTGATCAGACAGGGTATCTCCCTGCATCCCGGAAAGTGGCAACCACCACATTCCCCTGTAATTTCCAGTTAATTGACCGTACGACACAGCATGCCGTTTACGATGGAGTCAGCACCGATTCCGGAATGGATGAAAGCGCCGGAGAACATGTTTACCAGCTTGATTTTTCGGAAGTAACCGCTCCCGGAAGCTACTATATTCTTGCCGGGAATGGGGAACGCTCCCACTCCTTTGCCATTGGAGCCAACGTTTATGAACAGCTCCAACTTGATCTGATGAAATGTCTTTACTTCCAGCGCTGCGGCTGCGCGCTTACCGGCAAGTATGCCGGTGAATATACACATGCAGCCTGCCATACGGAGGATGCGATTTTCCTCGAAGATTATATGAACAAAACACCGAATCCGCCGCACTTTGATATGATCGGTGGTTGGCATGATGCCGGAGATTTCGGACGCTATATTTCCCCTGCCGCCGTTACTGTCGGACATTTACTGTATGCCTACGAGCTTTTCCCTGAAAGCTTTAAGGCTTCCCTGCATATCCCGGAATCTGACAATTCCATTCCGGATATCTTAAACGAATGTCTCTATGAATTAAAGTGGATGCTGAAAATGCAGGCAGACAATGGCGGTGCTTATCACAAGCTGACCTCCTTTGTCCATGCAGACTTCCTGATGCCGGAGGAGGATAAGCTGCCTTTCCTGATCTATCCGGTTTCCACCATAGCAACTGCAGATTTTGCGGCCTCCATGGCACTGGCCTCCAGAGTCTATGCCCCTTTTGACAAGGCATTCTCTAAACAGGCTCTCGAAGCCTCCCGCAAGGCCTTTGCCTATATGGAAAGCCACCCTTATATCGGCTTCCATAATCCGGAGGGAAGCAACACCGGAGAATATGATGATGACTGCGACATCGATGAACGCCTTTGGGCATGCGCTGAGCTGCTTCGTACGGATGCAGAACATCGGGATACCTACTTAAAGGCTTTTGAAAAATACTCTTCCATGAACAATCCGGAAGTCAGCAAAACCGATTTTGGCTGGACGGATGTTTCGGGCATGGCAACCTTATGTCTGCTTACAGATCCTGAAAATACCTGTGGGATTTCCCTGAAAAAGGAATACGAACAGATTCTGTTTACCGAGGCCGACCGGCTCGTAGAACTGCAAAAGAATTCCGGCTTTGAGCTTGCGATGAAACCGGAGGATTTCGTATGGGGAAGCAACATGGTTGTCTGCAACCGCTCCATGCTGCTTATTCTGGCCTCCCTTTGCAGTGAGGGTGAAAACGCTTGCCGGTATCGCGATGCTGCATTAAACCAGCTTCATTATCTGCTTGGTCGTAATGCCCTCGACATCAGTTATGTGACCGGGGAAGGCGAACATGCTTTTAAAAATCCACACAACCGTCCGACCGCATGCGATGGAATTGATCTCCCGATGCCCGGCTGGGTAAGCGGCGGTCCTTTTAAAACACCGTGTGATCCGGCTGCCATTGCAGCTGTTCCTGCCGGTACTGCTCCGATGAAATGTTATGTCGATGATGTAGGAAGCTATTCCACGAACGAAATTACCATTTACTGGAATTCCCCTGCCGTATTTATGACCGCATTTTTTAACCGGACAGTTTCAAAACAGCTGCTCTAAGTACTCTACATAAATAAGGCGCTGCAGTCCGCAGCGCCTTATTATTAATTAATGCCTTGTTTTTATTTGTCTTCACTTATTTATCTTTAACCGGCTTTTCCTTCGCCGCCTTTCCGTTCTCCGACTCCTGCTTCTGCGTTGCATCTTGGAAATTATCTACCAGCTTTTCCAGCAAAAGCTTCTTCACATACACATCGTACCCCAGTATGAAGATAAAGGAAAATAACTGTAAAATCTCCTGATCCTTCTCCGGCACGTCGGTAAAGGTCTTTTTAGACATGGTAAACTTCTCGATAATATCTTTCTTAAGACCTGCAATGTGCTCCTCTTCCATGCCAAATACCTCTTCGTAAATACTGGAAAGATTCGGCTCGCTGGTTTTCTGGAAGTAACGTTCTGCAAGAGGATTTAATAACGTCTGGATATCATTAATCGAAAGCATTCCCTTACAGTAATAAATGAAAATCAGCATCAGGATATGCTCTTTGCTGTACTTCTTCTTAACCGGCGGCGGCAGAAGATCATTCTTCGCATAGTTGTTAATCATGGTCTTCGTCAGAATTTTATCTTCATCCGGCTTACGGGTTGTCGGCTTCAACTTGCGATCCATAAAGGTTGTTACCTGATCCATATATAAATCAATATTAGGAATATCTTCAAGTTTAATGCTCTCGATTCTCCCAATACTTTCCAATATACTGTTTAATAAATCGTCCTTATCGATTGTCATGGTATCTGCTTCCTTCCAAATACTTACCTGAAAAACAAATGCCTCCTTCGGAGCCGCTTGTTTTTCTCTGTACCCATTATATAGTAT
This sequence comes from Bacteroidaceae bacterium, assembly GCA_963650485.1. Classification (GTDB taxonomy): domain Bacteria; phylum Bacillota; class Clostridia; order Lachnospirales; family Lachnospiraceae; genus Suilimivivens. The sequence goes on along the minus strand of CAVJLN010000075.1, from coordinate 5,218 downwards.
TTGAAACTACATGGCAAGTCTTCATTTACCGTAACAGTTCAGCCTTGCCCATTCATAAACTGCCAAATTGTACTGATTGGCTAATAAATATGTGTACTTTCCGGCAACTTATTTTGATTTTCCAGTGGACTTTAAAACTTTAGTATGTTAAAATATTACTGTGTGAATATCACTATGTAAAATACGTTCACGTTCATTTAATGGAGGTGTCTCATGAATAAGAAAATACAAACGGAAGCAGTCGATCATTTATTTGAAGCCATTCTTTCCCTTGAGAACAAGGAAGAGTGCTACAGTTTTTTTGAGGATCTCTGCACGGTTAACGAACTACTCTCTCTCTCTCAGCGTTACGAGGTGGCATCCATGTTGAAGGATCACAAGACATACCTTGAAATTGCAGAGAAAACGGGAGCATCTACGGCTACGATCAGCCGGGTAAACCGTTCCCTGAACTATGGAAACGATGGATACGAGCTCGTATTCTCCCGATTACATCAGAACTGATGGGAACCTTTTAACAAATCGGAAGTGATGGGAACTTTATAACAAAGGATGGCAAATGGGTAAGCCCTGCGGCTTACCCATTTATTTCGATTAACGTCATCGGATCAATATATTCTTCATTCTGTGTAATTTCATAGCCAAGCTTTGTGTTATCTTCCCCTACCGTAAACAGGATATATCCCTTGCCCAGCGTCTCGCCGGTTTTTACAAGCGGTGTCCCGTTATTCCGGTAAATGGACTGATACCCGTTTCCATGGTCAATCACAATTTTATTTCCATATTGCTCATCGGCATCAATGCTGAGTACAACTCCCGTACCGGTCGATACGATATTTACTCCATCCGCAGCCGTGAACTCCAACATGGGATGTTCTTCCGCATCTGTGGTTTCTTCCATTGTAGCGGTTCCACTTAACGGGAAGCCCTTCGGCATTGCATTTTCACTTTCTTCCTGTGAAATTGCATCTTCCGTTGCCATCTTCTTGCTGACGGTTTCACTTAAAACCGTAATCTTACTGTTCAGGGTTGCATTCTCTACGGTGAGTGATTCATTCTCATCTGTAAGTGTATTGATCTGGCTGATCTGGCTGATCATTTCCTGATGCATATTTTGAAGTGTGATCGAATCATAGATCAACCGGCATACCACCAGTACAATCACTAAAAACAATGCAATACCTGCCAGTTCAATTGCCGTTGAGCCAATATGATGCTGACGGATCACTCCGTCCTCTTTCTCTGTCACCAACAAAAGGAAAAATTTGCTCTTACGTCTCTTTCTTTCCTTCACAGGCTCCGACTCTGATTTCTTTACTTCTTCTGCCTCTTTTGTTTCTTTGGCAGTGTTCTGTTCCGATTGATCTGCAGCAGTCGCTTCTGCTTCTACCCCGGAAGCTTCTTTTGCTTCTCCGGTCTGCGCTGTCTCCTGCCCGTTTTCGGTCATTTCGACTTTCGTTTCCTCGACTTTGGATTGTTTCATTTTCATATACCTCCGGTCAATTAGGGACATTCTAACACAATTTTCCAAATCACACAACTATTACCCAGCTTTGAAAGGTAAACTTATTACCATTTCGTACAAAGAAATTCCTTTACATTTAAGGCTTCCTGTGCTATTCTGAAGTTGTTACAGATTACTGTAACGGCACTATATATTTTTAATTTTCTTGGAGGTATCTACAATGAACAAAGGTACAGTTAAGTGGTTTAACAACCAAAAAGGTTACGGATTCATCTCTGATGAGTCAGGCAATGACGTTTTCGTACATTACTCAGGATTAAACATGGAAGGCTTCAAGTCTCTTGAAGAAGGAGCTGCTGTTGAATTCGACGTAGTAAATGGCGAAAAAGGACCTCAGGCTGTAAACGTAACAAAGTTATAATTCTTCGGAATCGTAACGTTTTATTTAATTCAGTAACACGATGTGCCTGTTCTTAAATATAACTATTTAGAATTTGCTATTGTTTTAAGGAATTAAAGAAAACCCCATCCCAACCGATGGGGTTTTTCGTTGCCTTACAGTTGATACAACATATTGCTTTGAGCAGCGCACTTAGCGAGGTTGTTTCGAGCTTAGTGCGAACCATACAAGTTCACTTGGCAAACCAAAGGTGTGTCCAGTGAAGTTTATTGCCATAATTTGCATGGTTTCAAATAGTTACAAAATATTTAAGGAGAACAATTTTTATGAAACGAGAATCTTTTAAATCCCGGCTAGGCTTTTTGCTGGTCAGTGCCGGATGCGCAATCGGTATTGGAAATGTCTGGCGTTTTCCCTTTATAACGGGACAGAACGGCGGTGGTCTTTTCGTACTTGTATACCTGGTGTTTTTAGTAATTATGGGACTTCCCGTCCTCACGATGGAGCTTGCTGTCGGGCGTGCCAGCCGCAAGAGTGCCGTTCTCGGATATAAGGCTCTCGAAAAACCCGGAAGCAAATGGCACATTCATGGATGGTTTGCCATGTTCGGCTGCTACATGCTGATGATGTACTACACCACCGTCTCCGGATGGATGATTTCCTATTGCTTCAAGTTTGCAACCGGAACCTTTGTATCCGGAATGACAACGGAGGCTTCAAGTGCAGTATTTGGTAATCTCCTTGCCGATCCGCTTGAGATGGGACTTTGGATGGCACTTACCGTTATTGCAGGTTTTCTCATCTGCAGCCGCGGTCTTCAGAACGGTCTTGAAAAGATCAGCAAGATCATGATGATTGCTTTATTTTTCCTGATCCTTCTGCTTGCAGCACACAGCTTTACACTTTCCGGTGCCGGAGAAGGAATTAAATTCTACCTGGTTCCGAATCTCGATACCGTTCGCGATGTCGGTATCGGTAATGTAATTTCGGCGGCCATGAATCAGTCATTCTTTACTTTAAGCCTAGGTGTTGCTGCAATGGAAATCTTCGGGAGCTACATGAGCAGGGATAACACCCTTGCCGGAGAAGGCATCCGGATCTGCGCACTGGATACCTTTGTTGCGATCGCTTCCGGACTGATTATTTTCCCCGCCTGCTTCAGCTACGGTGTCGAGGTCAATGCAGGCCCCCAGTTAATTTTCATTACTCTTCCCAATGTTTTTGTTAACATGCAGGGCGGACGCATCTGGGGAAGCCTTTTCTTCCTGTTTATGACCTTTGCAAGCTTCTCTACGGTCATTGCCGTATTCGAAAATATCATGTCCTTCTGTATGGATATGTTCGGTATGAGCCGTAAAAAGGCTGCACTCATCAACTGTATCATTATCCTGCTTGCGAGCCTTCCCTGTGTTCTCGGTTACAATGTATGGAGTAATCTGCACCTGATCGGTGGACGTGATGTATTGGACAGTGAAGATTTCCTGGTAAGTAATCTGCTGCTTCCCTTAGGGTCCCTCGTTTATTTACTGTTCTGCGTATCGAAATGGGGCTGGGGCTTTGACCACTATCTGGAAGAAGCCAATACCGGAAAGGGATTGAAACTCGGCCGTTTCTTAAAGCCCTACTTCCAGTTCATCCTTCCGATTTTAATTCTGATCATCTTAATTCAGGGACTTTTATAAAAACAACGCAACGATTCAAAACCCCATTCGTAAAACCGCTGCTAACGCAGCTTGAGTTTTACGAATGGGGTTACTTCGCCATGTAAATCCCGTCAAATATGACTTGGAATGCACGCATTGCATTCATATTTTACTAGGCTTTGCATGGCTCTGAATCGTTACAAATCTGTCAAATATGCTCCGAAATGCAGACATTCCGATTATATTTATCAGATTTTGCCATAAATAGTTACATTTTATTGACAGGCCTCAATCACCTTTTCAAAGCACATCGTTCCGCCAAATAAATCCAACGCACTTCCGATCGTAACGTCCACCCTTCCCCTGCCAATCTTCTTTAATAATTGAAGATCCTCATAGGTATGTACTCCGCCGGCATAGGTTGCCGGAATGCCACAGTATTTTCCGAGCATCGAAGCCACTTCCTCTTCAATTCCCTTTGCCTTTCCCTCCGCATCCACGGCATGAACAAGAAATTCATCACAATGGGAAGAAAGTTCTGCAATCGTCTGTTCGTTCAACACCACAGCCGTATAGTTCTGCCAGCGGTCGGTCACAATATAATAGATACCATCTTTTTTGCGGCAGCTCAAATCGAGAACCAGATGCTTTTTTGAAACCGCCTGCTCCATCTCCTTCAACCGCTCATAATGGAGCATCCCATCCTTAAATACATAGGACGTCACAATAACATGACTGGCGCCTGCTTCCAAATACTCTCCTGCATTTTCCGGATTGATTCCTCCGCCGATCTGGAGTCCTCCGGGATATGCCCTAAGTGCCTCCATGGCCTGCTGCCTTGTTGGTTCATAAAATTCAGAAGAAACAGGATTCAATAAAATAATATGCCCTCCAACCAGCTTTTTACTCTGGTACAATCTGGCAAAATAGTCTGCCGTCTGTTGCGCCACATAATTTTCCCTGGCTTGATTGCCGGTATCGACAAGGCTTCCACCAACAATCTGCTTTACTTTTCCATTATGAATATCAATACATGGTCTGAATTTCATGGTAAGATCCTTTCTGTTTCCCGCATAGATTTCACACTCCGGGATATACTAACTGCGTAAACTGTACGAACGCAGTTTGAAAATATAAGGAGGACATTATGAAGACATCAAAAAAATGGCTTGTACTCACTCTTGCCTTTACCATGCTTTGTCTGCTTACTGCATGTGGAAATAACAACAAAGCGAATGGTAATGTAAATGGTGCCACGGCCGGTACAAACAACACCGGTGATAACAAGGAACAGAATGGCACGACAGATACCGACAATAACACAACAGGCACAAACAACACCAACAACAATGACAATTCTCTGATGGATGATGCCGGAGACCTGGTGGATGACACCGGCAATGCGGTAGGCGATGCCATCGATGACGTTGGTAATACCGTAGGTGATGTAATCGACGATGCCGGAGATGCAGTAGGTGGTGCGGTAGATAATATCACCGATGGCGTTTCTGACATCACAGGTGACATTGTCGGTGATGGGGATGGAACAGGCACCAATACAGCTGCAAGCACCGGTAACAGTCCTGCAACAGGTGCAGCCGGTAACACAACCGGTAATGCCGGAAGATAATGCATGCTTATTCTCCAGCAAATTAATCGAGTAGGAGGCGGTGACTAACCGCCGTCCTCTCACAGCACCGTACGTACCGT
>CAVJLN010000074.1:0-11841 GCA_963650485.1 Bacteroidaceae bacterium | reverse complement strand
TGGTTCGCACTAAGTTCAAGTTTCGCCTGCGGCTCACTTTCACTAAGTGCTCTACACAAAGAAGGCACATCTCTTAAGATGTGCCTGAATGTTCTTATTCTGTAATCATAAAACTACTTATCCGTTCTTCTCTGAAAACTTAGAAATAGGAATTAAAAATATTACCGGAAGAATAGGTATCGCTATAGGTTCCCTTCGTTGTATAGGTATTCGCCTTTGCAAAAGCATCCTTGTCAATGGTCGGGGTATCATCCTTACCTGTATTCGTTAACTGAGCTGCAGAGCTCTTCCAACTCTCTGATGCCGTCTGAATCTCGTTCAAGGTCTCTGCGGAATCCTTGGATGTGGAGAGTGTTTTCTTCTTTTCATCTACAATAGAAGCGGCTTCCTTACTGATCTTACTATCCTTGCCATAATAGGCCTTCATCAGCTTGCCATAGCTTCCATTCTTAATGCTCATGTAATCGGAAAGAAAGTTTAAATTAGAATTTCCTGACATACTCTGAAACAAATAAGAATAATTCTGCTTCACACCAGTATATCCCATATTTAAACGAATTCCCATAGGACTTCCCTGCCTTTCTGCATGGACATCCGTGTCCCTGCCTGTAAACATATTATAATCTGTTACTGCTTATATTTTAACAGACCCTATCACAAATTACAATCCCTCAGATCAGATTTTATGCGCATTTTCGTTATTTTTTCTATTGTTTATGCTTCTGCCAGAATCTTTTCGAGGTCACCTGCCGCCTGTTCATAGCTTTCAAACCGTATCCCATGGAATCCTAGCTTCTTCGCTGCTTCGACATTCTCCTTGCGGTCATCAATAAAGGCACATTCCTCTTCCTTCAGATCATAGGTATCAAGAAGCATCCGGTAAATATTCGGATCCGGTTTAATCATCTCTACATAGGAGGAAACAATCTGTCCGTTTACATATGGCATAAAGGTAAACTTTTCCCTGCTATGCAGATCAAAATAACTTGCCGGATAGTTCGTCAGAAGATAGGTATGATAACCTCTCTCCTGAAGCCCCTTAAGCCACTCTGCCGAATAGTCAAAGGCTTCCACAACGTCCTGCTTTCCATTCTCTATAAAATACGCAATATCCTGTGCATATTCCGGCGAATCCTCCTGCATATACTTTATTACTTCCTCTTCACTGAAAAATCCACGATCCAGCTCCTGCCACCATTTACAATAGAGCGAAGCCTTAAGCAGCAGTTCGATTTTTTCTTCCGGAATTCCGATCTTACGCATGGTTTCTCCCGGCATAAACCGGATCAGTACACCACCAATGTCAAAAATAATATTCTTAATCATGCTGTTCTCTCCGTTTTCTAATCGTAATTATTCGGTTTTTCCAATTACGAGGCATAAATCCATCTAACCTTCGTATTGGAACTTTGCACTCTTATTTACGGCTCGGCCTTACCTGTAATTCTCCCGTACCTCGTCCACACTCATATAGATTACATTATGCTCCGGCTCCACATCACTCTTTTTAAAGAGATCACGGATTGTCACAAACTCATAACCCTGCTTTTTCAATTCCGGAATCAGCATCTGAATTGCTTCTATGGTCTGGACATTATCCGCCATATCATGCAAAAGAATCATAAAGCCGGGTCTTGCCACCTTAAGTAAACGCTCTGCCCTCTCCTTTGCACTGACTTCCGGCAGCCAGTCTTCACAGCCATAGCCGCTGATAAAGGTAAGATCAATGAGATCATACATTTTCTGGTCGTAATCAATATAGGGTGGCCTGAAAAATTCCGGTTTTTCTCCCACAAGCTTCTCAATGCGGTCGGATGTCTCTTTTATCTCATCCACAATATCCTGCTCACTCAGCTTCGGCATAGACGAATGCGTCTTCGAATGATTCTCAATGGTACATCCCATGTCATGCGCTCTTTTCACAAGCGGCGCTGTCTCTTCCGTAATCTGTTGTCCAATCAGGAAAAAACTCGCAACTACCTGATTTTCTTCAAGGACATCCAACACCCGGTCGGTAATTCCCGCGGTCGGTCCATCATCAAACGTCAATGCGACTAACTTTTTCTCGCTCATCCTGTCTCTACCTCCTATTCCTTTTCCTGAAAGAATTCGATCTCCTCACCCAACGGTCCCCTGCAAAAGGCAATGCGTGCCGGGAATGCCGGTTCTGATGCAATCTCGAACAAGCCTTTCTGTATGCAGGAACAACAGATATCCCATGCAGCCCAGAATGCACCGTATCTTCTGCTGCGAAAGCTTTCCTCTTGTCGCTCCTGACATGAAACAGCTCCTCTTTGGTTAACATAATAAATAATATGCGTCCCATATATTCGCGTAAATTTACATAACTAAACTTAACCTAACTTCTATTTTAACCAAAGTAACCAAAAGTGCAAGGATATTCTATAAATAGAAAACTTCTATGCTTTACGGTGATCCTAGCATAGAAGTTTCATGACTGCAACAACAACTATATTTTGTCTATTCTGAATAGACGATATTTTTAATACAGAGGGTTTCTGATGATATTTCAAAAGAATAGGATTCTTTTACAGAGTATAACTCCTTTTTATTTCCTCCAATTTTTCAATTAATTCCCGGGTTTGAACTTCTGTATACTCTTCTAGGGGTTTTCTGGTTTTTCTGGTCTGAATCATTCCCTGATATTGTAAAATGGCTTTATAGGCTGCAATATTATTCACACTGCACAATGCCTCGTTTAGTCTGTTGGTGATCTGTTGTCTTTTCTCCGCAAGTTTATAATCATTTTTTTCCAGAGCTTCCCATACAGCTTCATAATACTCAGGAATTATCTGGGAACTTCCGGAAACAACACCGTCTCCGCCCATGGAAACCACTGCTGTCAGAAGCTGATCTGGTCCTGCCAACACACTGAAAGTACCATCGTTGATCCGCATCATCTGCTGGATCTTTGTCATGTCCGGATAACTGTATTTGATACCGATGATATTCGGACACTGTGCGGCTGCCTTTTCTGCAACTGTTACAGAAACATCATTCATAGCATACTGAGGGATTGCATATAAGTATACCGGGAAATCCTCAGGCACACTCTTTGCCACACTGATAAAGAAATCCACCAGGCCCTCTTCGCTGATCTTGAAGAAAGAAGGCGTCACTACAGCGATACCATCCGCACCAGCCTCTACAGCATGCTTTGCCAGTTCCACCGTGTCCTTCAGGTTCCATCCACCTACATGAACATAAACAGGAATTCTTCCTGCCGTTTTTCGTATTACTGTTTCTGCCACAAGCTTACGCTCATCGACAGTAAGATACATCATCTCGCCGGTTGTCCCACAAGGGTAAATCGCCTGCAAACCGTTTTCTATACAATGCTCAACCAGATTCTCTAAAGAAGCAACATCTACCTGATCATCCTCCGTAAGTGGCGTTACCACCGGGACTACAATTCCATTCAACTTTTTCATGTGTGTTCCTTCCTTTTTATATTACCTCTGAGATCTTAACTGCGCGTTTTTCTGCTACACTCTTCTCTACTGCCAATGCCAGATTCAGCGCCATCAAACCATCCTTCCATCCAACAACCGGCTCTGTATCATTCAGAATTGCCTGTGCAAATGCTTTGACTGACTGATAGTTACCATTAATATAAAAATCTTTCAGGGCTAATTTCCCAAGGTTAGAATAATTAGGTCTTAAAATTTCTACCGGAACTGCCTGTTCCGTTACCGCCTGGGTTCCCTTATTAGCAAGTCCTGTATCAGAGCTGCAGATGAAGGAAGGTTTCTGCCACATAAAATCCCTTCCGTTATCTGCACTGACCATATTTCTGTCACCACGTACTTCTACGCTCTCCATGCCATAACCGCATACCCAGGATCCAAGGGATCCCAACATCATGGTTCCCACACATCCGTTTTCAAACTGTAAGGTTACCGCGAAGGTATGTTGTCCCGGCTGTTTCTCATAACGATATGCAAACACTTCCTCTACTTCACCAATCAGATATCTGGCCAGATCAAAAAAATGGCAGGAGCCGACACGAAGCAGATCCGTCTCATTGGTTCGGTATCCACCAATAAATTTTGCCTGAAAAGCAGAAGGTGCTCCAAAACCTTCGGATATAATTGCATTTTTCATATCGTGATAGGCCAGATTGAACCGTTTATTAAAAGAAACACCTATCTTCCTGTTATTTTTCTGAGCCGTCTCGATCAGCTTCTCGATATCCTCTTTCTCCGTTCCAAGCGGCTTTTCTGTGAAAACGTGCAAACCTGCTTCCACACATTTTAAGGCAAGGGAGGCTTGTAACTTTGCAATCGTGATCACAAAGGCACAATCTGCTTCCACATTCCGAAGCATCTCATCAGAATCCTGCCATGATCTTGAAAGTCCAAATCTTTTTGCTGCAAAATCTGCACGATCCTTATTCATATCGCAAACACCGACTACCTCAATTTCATCAATGTAGGAAATGGCATTATGCATCATATTGGTGGCCTGTTCTCCACATCCGATCAATACGGCACGAACCTTTTTATCAGCCTTTTCAATTCCTTCATACAAAAACATATTATTCACATCCTTCCTGATGATGATTGTCCACGCTCAGTCGAAGCATGTACTCCGACTGAGCCGATACATTGCTACTGTTCAATATAAATCTGAATCGTATTTGTACAGTCTAAGCAGTAAGTGCTTCGATCTGTACGGAATAATTACTTTAAATCATCGTAACTATTCATCATTTAACAGGAAGCTTCAATACGATCTTCCGGTAGGCATCACCAATCTCATTGACCTTTCCTCTGCAGCGATGTGCATCCTGTGGGAACAGAATATAGAACATTCCCGCTGTCGCTAGGTATCTCTTGCCGCCTCCATAATAGAAACAAAAATCCGTCTCTACATCATATTCTTCTCGTATCTCAAGTTGAGCAGCTTCTTCCCACTCAAAAATCTCCTGTCCTTCAAATACGAACTGTACATCTAAGAATTTCTGATGCGTTTCCATCTTATCTTCACTGATATCAGAAGTTTCACCCTCCTGTACCATCGCGTACATAGCTCCGTCAGTACGATAAGTTCCAACCGGTTTATCCAGCAATGTCTCCACAAATTTCATTCCCTCCTCAAGTCCGGGAACGGCATCTACATAAGTTTTATAATTTTTGTAATAATCAACTATCATTTTCTTCTCCTTTGATATGAAACGCTTTATTTATTATAGGCAAGCCCAGCCTCATGGAAAGCGTCCTGCAGGAATCTGCGGATCTCTCCTTCTCTCTTCCACAGGTCATCTCCCATATGAGTCCTTACCTCTACCGCCACATGTACTTCCTCTATACCGTCCGGTGTCTGTGCCTCTGCCGCGTTGCGGAGCATCCTTACAGCTCCCTGAAGATCCAGATATCCCCAGTTTCTGTATTCCGGTGCATCCCCCAGTTCCATGTGCCAATCTCCATAACAGGGGTTTGCAGGATCTGTTACACAGTTACATATATGGAACTGTGCCATATAAGGAAGCGCACATTTCATCGATTCCTCTAAATCTATCCCAGCTAATGCCTCATGTGCACTGTCCCAGTGGATATAAAAATTCGGACATTCTTTCTTCAGTTCCCCAAACCAGTCGATCACCTCGTGTATCGGTCCCATCAATTGCTTCTTATGAACATATCGATCCAAAGGCTCCAGTGTCAGGTGCATATTCGGGTACCTATATGCTTCCTTCGAAAGCTCACAGTAGGAATCAAAAAGTGCTTTCTTGGCATCCTCTCTCAGCTCCGGAGATACATCTGCTCCTGATGGCAGGCCAACATGATAAGCACCACTCTCTGCAGCAACCGCAAGAAGTTCCTTCGTATAAGCAACAGCTCGTTTTCGTTCCTCTGAATTCAGCGATGACAGGCTGTCTCCCCTGTTATTAATATCCGGAGAAGCCCAGATGGTTAACTGATAATTGCGCTCTTCCACAACTTTTCTTACGAACTCCTGATTCTCCTTTTTAAAAATAACCGGAAGTTCGATTCCTGTGTAAAATGGGATCTCTGCCACATCGGGAAGAAGTTTCTGTATAAAGAAATTTTCATCCTTTACTGCAGGCATAAAAATTTCAAGCATATGTAATGATGGTGCCAGCTTCTGCATAATTATCCCTCTGCTTTCTTTAATTTCTTTTTCTGAAACAAATTACTGATAAACGGCCATCCGATGGCTGCCACAATCAGAATAATCAGCACAATGGAAACAGGACCCGTAAAGAACGATAAGTAACTTCCGTTTGAAAGCATTAATGTACGCCTGTAATTCGTTTCACACATTTCCCCGAGTAACAATCCCAGAATCATCGGACCTAATGGATAATCGTACTTACGGAAGAAAAATCCGCATATACCTGCAATGAACATCACGATCACATCCACATAATTCCTGTTCATGGAATAAGCGCCTACGCAGCAGATTAGAAGAACTGCCATCTGGATGTACTGGCTCTTAATGGAGAGAAGCTTAATGCAGGCCTTGGCGCTTAAAAGTCCAACAGGAAGAATAATGATATTCGCAATAATCATAATAATGTACAAACGACAGACAAACGGTGAACTGTTCGAAAGCAGGGTCGGTCCTGTTACCATGCCGTACATAGTCAACGCTCCAAGTAAAACTGCTGTATTTCCATCACCCGGAATACCAAGTGCCAGTGCCGTTGTTAATGCCCCGCCAATCGACGCATTGTTGGATGCACAGGTTGTTGCCAGCCCCTCAATGGAACCGTCTCCGTATTCCTCCGGATGCTTGGATATTCTCTTACATACATCCCATGAGATCAGGGAAGAGATATCGCCACCGGTTCCTGGTACAATACCGACAATGACTCCGAAAATAGAACCTACGATTCCAGGGATCGACATTCTCTTATGCTCCTCCTTGGTAGGAAGTACTCTCGTCTTATCCTTCAGATCTGCAATATCCTTGTTATCGTCTTCATCACGATGTTCGAATATCTGGAACAACATTTCTCCTACGCCAAATAGTCCGATCATTACCGGAATAAAGGCAATTCCATCCATCAGTGCAATGTTATTTCCAACAAAACGCTTACTTCCAAGCAGAGGATCCAGTCCAACCGTTCCAATCAGCATTCCCGCGAAGCCTGTAACCAGTCCTTTTGCAAGAGATGCGTGAGAAATACTGATCATCATGGAAAGTCCGAACAATGCGAGCCAGAAATATTCCGGAGAACCAAAATTCAAGGCAAGTCTGGCAAGCGGTGCACAGGCGACCATTAAAGCTACTGTTGAGAACAATCCCCCGAAAACAGAATAAATCGTGTTGACTCCAAGAGCAAATCCGGTTCTGCCTCTTTGGGATATTTTGTAACCGTCAAATGTTGTTGCAATGGATGCCGGCGTTCCCGGTGTATTAATCGCAATTGCCGAAATTCCTCCTGAAAAAATAGCGGAATTATATACGCCAAGCAACATTGCAAACCCATAGGTTGGATCTAATTTAAAGGTGAGTGGAGTAATCAGTGAAATTGCCATCACGGAGGTAAGTCCGGGAAGGGTTCCAACGACCATTCCGACTGCAACGCCAAGCAATATGCACAGTAAACACATAGGATGCATGACGCTCTGTATTGCTGCTAAATAATCCATATTCATACCTCTCTGTCGTTATTAGTGAATCACCAGATTAACCTTCAGCAGAACGGAAAACATCACATAAAGCACTCCCGTTACTCCTGCAGAATAAATCAAGGAAAATAATATCTTCTCTCTAAATATCATGCACTGTAAAAACATAAAAATCACTCCTGCAACAAGAAAGGGAACAAACTTCCAGAGTATGAGGAACAGTGCCAGATCCGCAAAGATCAGAACTGTTCGAAGTGCACTCTGCTTTCCATCCTCTGTAGACAATGTACCCTCAAACTTCTTCTCCGGTTTCAGAATCGATTGAACCATCAGAACAATTCCAAGGATAATCAGAATCACACACATTGCAGACGGGAAAACTCTCGATCCGGGATCTCCTGCCGGCGCATTGGCCGGCAGGCTCGTATTTGCAATGTAGAGCGTAATTCCGGAAATCACAACGAATAAAAATCCTATCAATGTATTTCCCGATAATTTCTTTAACATAAACAGCCCTCATTTCTTTCGTTTTGACAATTCTTCTATTATTGTGCAACAATACCAAGGCTATTGATCAGCTCTGAATAATATGTGAAATCACTATCTGCCATTGCCTTAAATTCCTCAGCATTATAATAGGTGCTGTCACAACCTCTGTTTTCACAGAAGGACTTATATTCCTCTGTCTCAAAGACAGTTTTTAAAGCATCCTGCAGAGTCGTAAGAGTTGCTTCTTCAATTCCCTTAGGTGCAAGGAATCCAACCCAGCATACAACATTGATGTCATAATTCTGTTCCTTTGCTGTCGGCACATCCGGCATTGTATTGCTTCTTTCCTCACCAAAAACTGCAAGACACTTCAGGTCTCCGGAATCTACATAGGAATATCCTTCACAGGTACCAACAACTGCTGCATCCACCTCATTGCCAAGAAGTGCAGTAAGTGCACCGGTTGCTCCATCATAAGGAACATGATTCAAGGAAATGCCTGCTTTGTCAGAAAGCACACAGGCAGCAATATGCCAGATAGAACCAATGCCGGAATTTGCCACCTTAACGGCATCCGGATTCTCACTGCAATAGCTTACAAAATCTTCCAGAGTTTCATATGGAGCATCCTTAGAAACGTACAACGCAGCAGACCAGGACATTCCACATCCGAGCAGGCTGACACTGTCCGGGTTCAGTTCTGCATAGCCCAATGCCTGAATCATAGAAAGTTCAACCGGCGCAGTACCGATCGTATAACCATCTGCTTTGGAATTCTGTACATACTGCATACCAACTGATCCAGAGCCACCGGTCTTATTTTCAACAGTGACAGACCAGCCAAGCTTATCCTGTAGAACTTGTGCTACTTCTCTGGACAAGGCGTCACTTCCACCGCCCTCCTTGGAGTGGCAAATAATATTTACCGTGTCACTAGGAAATTTTGCACTTGATGAAGATCCACAAGCGGTCAATCCAAGAAGCATTACACCTGTCATAATTCCTGCTACTAATTTTTTGTACATCATGTTTTTCATACCTTAACCCTCTCTTTTCTTAGTTAGTTATATTTGTGATCTGCAGACCGCAGATCCTTATTTACTTCTTTAATCATAACTGTTTGAAACCTTTATCCCAGAAGCTGTTATCAGCTACTGAAAAATCTAACTATGTAGTACATACATATTCTGTCATCTTGGCAGCTCCATGATTGGCTGCAACAACTATGGTTTTCTCCGGTGTTCCTGTTACAAAAATCTGAGCCGGAGCCTGACCTGCATCCAGAATGATCGTTTCATCTATCCGCATTTTGTCATCTGCATCACAGAGAAAAGTAATCTTTTTCAATGCCTTGTCACCTGCCCTGCTTCCAACCAATAATGCCGGGTGTCCTAAGAATTCACCTCCCCATAGTACATGTCCAAATTCAATCGGAATTTCTACCATCCGTTCCCAATGACGATTTCGGTTTTTAAAAACGCTTACCTGATTACCATGAAACTCTTCTATAATGGCTAGCTCATTCTTTCCGTCCCCATCCAGATCCATGTATACAATATCACTTGTCGGAACGTCCAGAAGCCGTTCAACGATCCACTCTCCATTCTGAAGCTGTGCCTGAAAAACGCCTTCTGTCCCTCCAAAAAACAGGGATTCGATGCCATTTTTTTGTTTACTCACAAACATGGCATGATGCTTGGTTACTCCGTCATAAATCTGTTTCATTTCGATCTTCTCTTCAGATGGATCATACTTTCCAATCTCCATGATTCCTGTGGTTGTCCAATCATCCTGATTATCCTTGTGCTTACACAGCTTTCCCGCAGCCAAATAAATTCCATCAGCTTCTGAAAGAAATGCTATTCGGTGAACATATGGAATTTCAGCAAGTACAATTCTCCTTTTCACCGTATATTCCTTTCCTGTACTCTGCAGTTCAGCCTTAATCACCTTAGCAGTTGCAGAATCGAATACCGGATAAAACTCTTCAATAAAGAGAATTGCATTTTCATCCTTTACATCCAGGATCGCCATGACACCTCCCATACCCCCGTACAGCTCTGTTACAACGTGCGTTTCCGGATTGACTAAAAATACCTTTCCGCCTCGGTTTTCCGATGCAGCGGCATAGAAGGTTCGTCCGTCCAGTGTTACCTCTGTCACTGCATATAAGCCAGGCATCTGCGTGATCAGATCTTCTTTTTTGATTTGCAAAATATCATCTCCCTTCGTCATTGTTATTGTTTGGCACATATCCAGCATAACGAATCACTTTAAAATTCCGGCAAATATTCAGAACTCTATTCATAAAACCGCTGTTTCCGTCATCAAGCAGGTTTATTATAAACACGAGTAAATATTGTGCAAATAAATTATCCGCTCTTGCCTTCCACCAAATATACCGGAATATCCTTTATCTGTGTCATATCTGAATTTCCTTCCTTTACAAGGAAATCAATAACATACCTTGCAATATCTCTCTTAGAAAAGCCTACTGTGGTAAGCTGCGGATCAACAAGCTTCGAGGAAGTGGTATCATCCATACCAGTAATCGCAATCCGTTCAGGAGAATACAACCCTATCTTCTTCAAATGATTCATAATCAAAACTGCCAGATAGTCATTTCCAACTACCAACCCCACCTTACCATATTTATCCAGATTATCGGAACAGATTTGAGCCGCTCTATTTAAAATCGTATCATACTGGTCATTCTCATAGCTGATTAATGTCTCATCAACCTGATGACCATAAGACAAAAGAGCGTCCTCATATCCACGATAACGATAGTCCTTTCGACTAAACTGATGCACCCTGGACTTGTATGGCGGAAAAAAAGCGACACGTTCAAAGCCCTTGTTAAGCAATCTTTCTGTCAGAAGGTAAGCTGCCTTAACATAATCGACACGAATACATCTGATACGTTTCTCAAGCTCTCCATAGTGTCTGGCTCCATATAGTGCAACCGGAATTCCACTTTTGGCAATCTTGTTGATCTGTTCGGTACTATAGATGCTGGTAGCTAGAAAAATGCCATCCAGTCTGTGATCGACCAGTTGATTTAAGAACTCGTCCTCTTGATGGCTGGTACAAAGGAAAAGATTATACCCCTTATCGTAAGCGTACTTCTCACTAAAATAGGTGATTTCTGCAAACAATTCACTTCGGATATCATCACAGACAAGCCCCAAAATATTCGTCTTCTTGGTTTTCAGGCTTCTTCCAATATAGTTGGGATGATAGTGCAGCTCCTCTACTGCCTTTAGTACTGCCTTACGTTTCTCATCACTTACATAATTGGAATTATTTAGTACATAAGATACAACTGCTGGTGATACTCCTGCCCTCTCCGCAACTTGATTTCTGGTGACCATCATTACCCCTTTTGATTCGTTTCGATATTTACTCGTGTTTATATACAATATAACAAACAACTATATTTGTGTCAATTAGCTAATATTGGCAAATAATCTCTTTGATTTTTGTATAATATTACCAAAATGTGGGGAATTCTATAAATAGAAAACTTCTATGCTTTACGGTGATCCTGGCATAGAAGTTTCATGACTGCAACAACAACTATATTTTGTCTATTCTGAATAGACGATATTTTTAATACAGATGTCTTTATCTTTTATTTTTCCTACGTATTTGAAGTGGTATTTTCCCTCTTAATGTTGTTGACTCCTTAAATTAACATAATACTGATCTACTTGCCTGTCTCTGGAAT
>CAVJLN010000073.1:0-11855 GCA_963650485.1 Bacteroidaceae bacterium | reverse complement strand
TGTAAGAAATTTATTTATGGGTGCACCGGCTATATTTTAGCCGGTGCTAAGACTGGTTGTTCAGCCGGAAGGCTGAACTGTTACCAACAGTAAGCCCGGTGAATGGAACAGCTATTCCACCATTGACGGGGAGCCTTGGGTAAGCGAATACTCGATATGTCAACAGTATAATAATCATGATTATACTAAACAATATTGGAACGGCTATACCAATTAATATCGTAACGATTCAGAGCCATGCAAAATTGCTTTCTGTTGCCATGCATATGAGAAAATGATCCAGTGGATCATTTTTGAGTTTATGCTTGCATTCAAGCAGAAAAGCAATTTTATATGGCGAAGTAATTTCATAAGTGAAACGATTAAGTATTATTAGTGCATCAAACCTAATTTACAAAATCGCTGTGATGCCGCTGTCCCCTGTGCTGCAAAGTAATTTCCACTCACCTGAATTGCACTTCCTTCGAGACAAAGCTCCATTAACATGCACAGGATTTCCGGCGTGGTAACCGTCATTTCTCTCTTCTTCTCATAGGACGCTCGGATCTCTTCCACGCTCTTCGGAAGAAAATCCAGTATCTCAAGAAGAACCCGCAGTCTTTGATCTGTATTTCGGGTATCTTCCGTATTGGAGATATCTCTCACATTGCAAGCATCTTCCATATTTCGGGTATCTTCCACACTTCTTATATCTTCTGTACTTCTGATATTTTCCGATTTCTTCTTGGGATTTTCCAACGCAAGCTCCATCTGTCCGGGTAAAAGATGCTGTAATAAATCCTGTGGAGATACGGTAATGAGGGCTCCCTGCTGCAACAGAAGATTACAACCATCACTCAGCCGGTCGGTCAGCCTCCCCGGAATGGCATAAACCTCCCGTCCCTGTTCCAACGCCATATCCACCGTAATAAAAGTGCCGCTTTTCTGCCGCGCTTCCACGACCAGAATTACATCGGCAAGTCCTGACACAATCCGGTTCCGTTCCGGAAAAAGCCGTTTCATTGGTTCCGTTCCCGGTGGAAAGGTCGATATAATTCCTCCCTGTTCCGGAATCTGCTCATACAGCCTGCGTGAGGATTTCGGATAGCAGATGTCCACACCGCATCCAAGGACTGCATAAGTCCTGCCACCTCCCCGCAGTGCCGCTTCCTGTGAGATACTGTCAATTCCCCTTGCCATACCACTGATTACCGGTATGCCATGTGCCCCTAGTTCCTTTGCAAAATTCTTTGCCACATAAATTCCATATTCCGAGCATTCGCGTGCGCCAATCATGGCTACTGCCGGCAGATTCTCCGGAGGCAGTTGTCCCAGTACATACAGTGCATAAGGTGCTGCCGGAATTTCACGGAGCCGCTGCGGGTAGTCTTCATCCTCTGCCGTA
Source organism: Bacteroidaceae bacterium (assembly GCA_963650485.1). Lineage (GTDB taxonomy): Bacteria > Bacillota > Clostridia > Lachnospirales > Lachnospiraceae > Suilimivivens. The sequence goes on along the minus strand of CAVJLN010000073.1, from coordinate 10,471 downwards.
AGGAAACGGATTCCTTTCCGCAGCAGTTCCTCATATTCCCTGTTTAAATCATAGGTTCTTGTGTACTCTGCCGCTTTGTCCATCCTTGCCTCCGTAAGCACTTCGAGAACTCCTTTGCTTCTTCTCCTCACCGCTCCGTATACCTCAAACGGAGTATGATATCTCCTTAAAAGCTCCCGGATCGCTCCGTTTCCAACTTCCGGCATCCGGTGAAGCCAGTATTCATATTTTTTATTTTCCATATCTGATTCCTTTTTGTTCTTGTCTTTCATTTAAACTTTTCACTTTGTTATTCTTCTCATCATGGTACTTTAATCATATGTTTCCTTATTTCATTCCTTAGTTATCTCAAATTCTCATCAGATTTGCTTTTCCTCATCACTTTACCTGTATTTCTCTCCATGTTCCGATTCCATATTCCGATAGCTCATTGCCTCAGCCAGATGGAGCAGTCGTATTTCTTCGCTCCCATCCAGATCCGCAATCGTCCGTGCTACTTTAAGCAGGTGATGATACCCTCTTGCGCTCAACTGCATTTTCTTTGAAAGCTGCTCCATATAGTTCTGCTCCTGCTTTTCCAAACAACAATATTTTTCGCAGTCTTTCATGGTTAAATCAGAATTAAACTTTATGTCTGTTCCCTTATAACGCTTCTCCTGAAGCTCACGGGCACGATTAACCAGCTCCCGCATTTCTGCACTGGATAATCCGGTCGTTTTCTTCTGAAGTTGTCCGATTTCTACCCATTCTGCTTCCAGGCACAGATCCATCCGATCCAAAATTGGCCCCGACAAATGACTCCTGTACATATGCCGTTCAAAGGGCGTACATTTGCAGCGGTTGCGATCCGGATAATAGCCGCATGGACAGGGATTCATAGCCCCGACCAGCATAAAATCCGCCGGGTAGGTAAATGCTCCCATACTTCTCGCTATATGTATTTCCTTATCCTCCAGCGGCTGCCGCAGCAGATCAATGGTCTGCCTTTGAAACTCCGGAAGCTCATCCAGAAACAGCACTCCACGGTGTGCCAGGCTGACAAGGCCAGGCTGTGGAATCCTCCCTCCACCTGCCAGTGCATGAATTGTAACAGAATGATGCGGATTCAAAAACGGTCGTTTTTTAATTAAATTCTGTCCTCGAGGAAGCCGACCGGCAATGCTGTAGATCGATGTCACTTCCATGCTTTCTTCAAAGCTCAATTCCGGCAAGATCGATGGAATCCTCTTGGCGATCATCGTCTTTCCGGCACCGGGTGGTCCGATAATCAGCATATGATGAAAACCTGCAGCTGCAATCAGGGCTCCTCTTTTCAGATTCTCCTGCCCATGAACTTCTGCAAAATCCGGTACTTTTTCTTCCTGTCCAGAGCCCTTTTCCTTCCATTCCTTTTGGGTTTCCGCTTCCTGCTGGCTTTGTTCTATTTCCAGCTTTATCTGATCCTCCTCAGGCAATTTCAGATAATCACAGGCTTCCCGGACACTTCCGACTCCTGCCACACGGATTCCTTCAATAACCGCCGCTTCCGAATAATTGTCTCTCGGCACAAGGCACTTTCTTTTCCCTTGTTGAAAAGCCTCCCACACAAGCGGAAGTACGCCCTTTACTCCCTTAACCTCTCCACTAAGCCCAAGCTCCCCAATTACAAACACATCCGAAAGTGCTCCTGCATCCAGGAATTCTGTCGCTGACAGAATTCCTAATGCGATTGCAAGATCAAAGCCGGTTCCGGCCTTATGGATATCTGCCGGCGACAGATTCACGGAAATATGAGATGGTGGAATATCCATTCCCGAATTTTTAAGTGCGACCTTCACTCTCTCCTGTGATTCTCTCACTTCACTCCCCAGACTTCCCACCATAACAAGGCATGGCAACCCCCGGGAAACATCCACCTCGACCTGAATCAGGTGGCTTTGGAGACCATAAATTGTCCCCGAACATATTGAACTGAACACAGCTCCTCCCTTCTCCTTCTCTCCCTCTTGCTGTTCCAACTGTCACTCAGATTATTGGAATGATGTCGTGATATACGACCTAAGAAAAATGAACTGCATGATTCCATGCTTTTTCCAAAACGATATCGCAGGAACTTCAGAAGATTCCTACCTGATAAAGTTTAACTTTGTTGTGATTATACACAATTATTTCGTTATTATCAATATATTATTTGTCGATTTCGCATATATTTTTATGTTATATGTGTTTTCTTAACTTCTATCGATAGTTCCCCTGCTATCGGCCAATCCCGGTTCCTGACAGATCCCCACAATTATTCCACCCTGAAAATAGATAAACCGGGAACACGCAGAACAATTCATTCCATGTGTTTCCGGTTTTATTCATCAGATAATCTTATGCTCCATTCCATCCGGATCGGTAGCGAATTGGATGGCCATTTCACGTTCGATCATTCCGCTGTAATATAGCTGCGTGATGGCTTCATCCATAATCATCATACCCTGTTTACGATTCGTCTGCATCACGCTCATAAGCTGGTAGGCCTTACCTTCGCGGATCAGGTTGCGGACAGCGTGGTTCGAATGCAGTACCTCAAAGGCTGCAACACGTCCGGTTCCATCTGCCCTTGGAATCAACTGCTGGGAAACAACCGCCTCTAATACATTCGCAAGCTGCACACGGATCTGCTGCTGCTGATGCGGTGGGAACACGTCAATCACACGGTCCACGGTACTTGCCGCCCCGATGGTATGCAGAGTAGACAGTACAAGGTGCCCGGTTTCGGCTGCGGTAATCGCAACACTGATGGTTTCAAAGTCACGCATCTCTCCTACCAGAATGACATCCGGGTCTTCACGGAGAGCTGCACGGAGCGCATTGGCATAAGACTGGGAATCCAGACCGATTTCTCGCTGGTTTACCATAGACTTCTTATGCTGATGCAGGTATTCAATCGGGTCCTCCAAAGTAATTACATGGCATTCCCTGTTGTTATTAATCTTATCAATAATCGCAGCCAGCGTGGTAGACTTACCGCTTCCGGTAGGTCCGGTAACCAGAACCAGGCCTTTCTTACGCTGGTACAGGTCAATGACTGACTCCGGCACGCCAAGCACCTCAGGAGATGGAACCTGGGTTCCCACAAGTCGCAGTGCGATTGCCACAGAGCCTCTCTGACGGTATGCATTCACACGGTATCTTCCTAAGTTTGGAATGGAAAAGGACATATCATGCTCACCATCCCGGTCAAACATGGCTCTCTGCCGCTCATCCATAAACTGATCCAGCATCTGCAGGGTATCCGGTGGCAGAAGCCGGTCATAGTTCATGGTAATTAGCTGCCCGTTTACACGCATTTTCGGTGGAATACCAACTGTGATATGTACGTCGGAAGCCCCCGCCCGCTTCGCCTCCCGGAGTAGTTCCTCTATTGTAGGGATATTTGACATTTGTTAGTTCCTCCTATCCATAAGCTTTTAAGCCTTCTCTTAATTTCAATAACGCGCGTTTCTCTATTCTGGAAACATAGCTTCGCGAGATCTGAAAGCGTCCCCCCACTTCCCGTTGCGTTACTTCTGTTCCCGTCTGTAACCCATATCTCAATTCAATAATTTCACGTTCCCGTTGTGTAAGCACCTGCCGCATCAGTATTTTCAGACGCCGGATATTCTCCCTTTCATACATTTGTTCCACAACGTCTTCCTGCACCTGTTCAATCACATCTAAGAGACTGATTTCGTTTCCCTCTTTGTCTGTCCCAATCGGTTCAAAAAGAGAAACTTCACGGGAATTTTTCTTTTTGCTGCGCAACAGCATCAAAAATTCATTATCAATACATCGCGATGCATAAGTACTCAGTTTTCCTTTTCCTGCATCAAAGGACTCTATCGCTTTAATCAATCCGATGGTTCCTATGGAAATCAGATCCTCCATATTTTCATCCACGTTCTGATATTTCTTCGCAATATGTGCAACCAGACGTAAGTTTTTCTCGATCAGAATCTCCCTCGCCCTGGCTGCCTGCATCGGATCATCCGCATGCAAAAGCTGTATATATTGTGCCTCTTGTTCCGTAGATAAAGGTTGTTGAAAAGTTTTCAAAGGGCACCACCAAAGTCTTTTTTATTATTCTATGACCTGCGGTGGCTCCAAGTGCCTTTCCCACTAATTTAATTATCTGTCAGACATTGTGGACAGCTTTCCGCTACCTTTGATTATACTGATATCCGCGATCGTTGGCAACTAAAAATCCGGCTCACTCATGATCTCTTCCTTATGGACTCATTCCTGTACTTCACAGCATAAAATCCACAAAAACCTGATTGCTGACGTCAATTCCATGCGGAGTCAGCCTAAGAAGTACAAACTCCCTTCTCAGTTCCTGCTTGTTTTTCTCTTTCTTGTTTTTCTCCTGCTTTGCCAACTGCTCTTCTCGTATTTCCACCACATCTTCCCTTGTCACTTCAAGCAGCCCAAGCCTCTCATGCTTTTCAATCACGCCCGGGAATACCTCTTCGAACCGTCTGCCAAAATTTTCATAAAACTTCCGCTCCGAAACTCCATCCATCATCCGCAGTCCGAGAAACATGAATTCTTCCATCTGTTCCTCGATCGGCAGTTCCTGTACTTCCTCTCTTAATTTTTTCAGCCTTCCAACTATATTTTTATCTGAGCAGGCTGCATTCCCGCTTTCCCTGTTAATTTTTTCGGTATTGCCTTCTTCCATCTGCTCTTTTCCAGCAGTAGGCTTTCCCACTTGCTCTTTTTGGGTATTGGTTTTTTCTATCTGCTCTTTTTCGGCATTGCCTTTTTTCAGATAGTCCTTTTTGGCATGAAGCTTTCCTCCATACTCTTTACTTGCATCTTCAATCTCGTTTTTATTCAGCATCAAGTTTACATAACTTGAAATATCCGTCACATTCCGGAAACGGACATTCTGAATCAGCGATGCACTGCCAATTCCAAGACCGAGATAATTTCCCCTCTGCCAGTACACCTTATTATGAAAGCATTCCTTTCCTTCTTTGGCATAATTGGAGATTTCATAGCGGTGGTAGCCCGCTTTTTTTAAAATATCATCTGTTATTTCATACATTCTGCGTTCCGTATCTTCATCCGGCAGGTGCAGCTCCTGTTCATAAAAAGGCGTTCCTTCTTCAACAATCAGACTATAGGCAGAAACGTGGGTGGGCTGTGGCTGCAGCATCAATACCTTCCGCAGAGTTTCCTGATAGGAGTCTAGGGTCTGCTCCGGAATGGCAGACATCAGATCCACATTGATGTTGGCAAAGCCTGCTTCCACTGCCATTTCATAAGCCTTCAGGAAATCCTCATAAGTATGGATTCTGCCAAGAGCCTTCAGTTCTTCCGCATTGGCGGACTGTAAGCCAATACTGATCCGGTTGATTCCGCAGGCTCGATAGGCCTTCAGCTTTTCCGGCGTCACCGTCCCTGGATTCATCTCCATACTGATCTCGCAGGCATCCGTAAGGGCAAAGCAGTTTTTCAGCGTTTCCATAATGCGTATCGTCTGTTCCGGCTGCAGCACCGACGGCGTCCCACCACCAATAAAAACAGACACCACCTGAAACTCCCGGTACTCAGGCGATGTCTCCTGTATTTCACGGCACAGTGCCTCTACATACTGCTCCTGCACGTCCGCGCTCTGTGGGCCGGACAGGAAATCACAGTAGAAACATTTTCGTACACAAAATGGTATGTGAAGATACAAACTCAAATTTTGTTTCATTTATTTATCATCCAGCTTTAATACACTCATAAATGCTTTCTGCGGAATTTCCACGTTACCAATCTGGCGCATACGTTTCTTTCCTTCCTTCTGCTTTTCCAGAAGCTTCTTCTTACGGGTAATATCACCGCCGTAACACTTCGCAAGCACATCCTTACGATAAGCCTTGACGGTTTCTCTGGCAATGACCTTACCGCCGATCGCTGCCTGAATCGGAATTTCAAACATATGACGCGGGATTTCGTCCTTTAACTTCTCGCACATCTTCCGTCCACGCTCATAAGCACTGTCCGCATGCACGATAAAGGAAAGAGCATCGACTTCTTCCTTGTTAATCAGAATATCCAGCTTCACAAGTTCGGACCGCTCATAGCCCTTTAACTCATAGTCAAAGGAAGCATAGCCTCTGGACCGGGATTTCAGTGCATCAAAGAAGTCATAAATAATCTCGTTTAACGGAAGCTCGTATTTCAGCAATGCTCTGGTGGATTCAATATATTCCATGCCAAGATATCTTCCGCGACGCTCCTGACAGAGCTCCATAATGGGACCGATAAACTCAGTCGTTACCATGATCTCTGCAGAAACCACCGGCTCTTCCATGTAATCAATCTCTGTCGGATCCGGCAGATTGGACGGATTCGTCAGTTCAATCATTTCCCCATTCAGCTTGTGTACATGATAAATAACCCCCGGTGCGGTTGTCACGAGATCCAGATTGTACTCCCGTTCTAAACGCTCCTGAATAATTTCCAGATGAAGCAGTCCCAGGAATCCGCATCGGAAGCCAAATCCAAGTGCAATCGAGGTTTCCGGCTCATAGCTTAAGGAAGCATCGTTTAACTGCAGCTTCTCTAACGCATCCCGCAGATCCGGATATTTCGCACCATCGGCCGGGTACATTCCACAATACACCATGGAATTTACTTTCTTATAGCCGGGAAGCGGCTCCGCGCAGGGATTACTTAACTCCGTCACCGTATCGCCGACCGCCGTATCCTTTACATTCTTAATCGAAGCGGTAATATAACCTACCATACCGGCCTCCAGTTCCTCACAGGGGATAAACTGACCGGCTCCAAAATAACCAACCTCCACAACTTCCGCGGTTGCGCCGGTTGCCATCATCTTAATGCCTGTCCCTTTGGAAACCCTTCCGTCCATCAGACGGCAGAAAATAATAACACCCTTATAGGAATCATATAGGGAGTCAAATATCAGTGCCCTCAGCGGCTGATCGGGATCCCCCTTAGGTGCCGGAATTTTATGTACGATCGCTTCCAGCACTTCATCAATACCAATTCCGTTTTTGGCTGAAATAAGCGGTGCATCCTGTGCTTCAATACCGATTACATCTTCAATTTCATTCTTTACGCGCTCCGGCTCTGCACTCGGCAGGTCGATTTTATTAATGACCGGAAACACCTCAAGGTCATGATCCAGCGCCAGATAGACATTGGCAAGGGTCTGTGCCTCAATTCCCTGTGCCGCATCCACAACAAGAATGGCACCATCGCATGCGGCAAGACTTCTGCTGACTTCATAATTGAAGTCTACATGCCCCGGCGTATCAATCAGGTTAAAAATGTATTCTTCACCGTCCTGCGCTTTATAAATTGTCCGGACAGCCTGTGCTTTAATCGTGATTCCACGTTCTCTTTCCAGATCCATGTTGTCTAGTACCTGTGCCTGCATTTCACGGCTGGTTAACAGTCCTGTCTTTTCTATAATACGGTCTGCAAGGGTAGACTTACCATGGTCTATATGCGCTACAATGCAAAAATTCCGGATTTTGCTCTGATCCATATGTGACATAAATTCTAAACCTTTCCTGATTATGCTGATAACGATTCAAAACCGCATAAAGTCTATCAAATATACTCCGGAATGCAAGCATTCCGATCCTATTAATCAGATTTTGCATGGCTCTGAATAGTTATTATTCTACCTCTTTTTCAGTACCATGGCAAGAACATGTGCTAAGGGATCGCAGGCATTCATGATTTCTTCAACCGTATTGTTCTGCGCCCCCAGTTCAATCAGCATGCTTTTCGGGCATAAATGCATGTTATAACGGTAAGCTTTCAGATAAATCTTGCGGGTCAGTCCCGGATAGTATTCATTGGCAAGCACCTGTGCCTGAAAAGAAAACGCCAGATTATCCAGAATATACGGGTTTTCCAGATAAGAAATCTCTCCCTGCCTGCGCAAATAGCTTAATCCGTTAAAAAACATGAATCGTGCCGTCGTTCTGCCCTGCAAATCCATAACAAGCCTCCGGTCATTAGCCATTTCATCCCGGTGCAGATCAATCACCACTTCGATACTCGGATTTTCCTTCAAAATCTGCTCGACTGCCGGAAGTGCTTTTTCATAGGCATTGTCCCGTTCCTGATCGTAGACTCCCGTATCATGCAGCACGCGGAAGCCATATCCTTCGAGAAGCTCCGTCAAACGGTTACCCGCTCCAATAATCGTTGTCGATGGATCTCCCGGAATGGAATCCATGAAGTCCTCGCTCGCATGCGTATGATAAATCAGGATCTGTGGTCCCTCTACTTCTTCATTGTTTAACATTAAATCTTCATTTAACAATCGTTCCGCATCCAGATATTCTTCTTTCATACTGGTAGAAGCGTCCACTGCAAAGAACTCCGACCTCAAATCGTCCTCCGTCCACTGCCTCGTCCAGTCATATGTATAGGCAGGCACTGCCGCCAGTTCAAATCCGGAAAAGGAGGCTTCCGTAGGAAAGCTTTCGTTTTCTGCTAAATTATTGTCAAAATCTTCGATTCCATTTTCTCTCAGCATCTGCTTAAAATATTCCTCTTGCGGAATCTCTGTACTTTCATCCCATAAACCATCCTGTTCCTTCTGATTCTCCTGTCCCTGTGCTTCCAGAGCTGCTTCCGCCTTTGTTTCTATGCCAGCCTCCGTGGCTCCCGTTCCTGCACCTTCCGCAGCCACTGCTGCCTCTCCCGAATCTGCCGTCACATATGCTCCATAATAGTAATAGGCAGATTCCATGGCAATGACACGTTCCACCAACGACAGCTCTGCAGCCTTACTATCCATCTGCCGCAGATATCCTGCCACCGGCAGATACACCATTTCCACCTGACTGATCAACCCCAGTGCTGCAAATTGTATGATGCCCTTCCGGGCCAGATGACTGTTCCATAATCTATACAAGTTTCCACACCCCACTAGGGTATTTTATGCTTGCTTTGTCTTAATCATTCAATTTCATGCGTTTTACAGTTCCAAAGCCAGATGAATGGCACTGCAGATGATATGGCTGATCTGCCGGATCTCATAATCCACGTCTTTTCCGGTCACATACATGTTGTAAAGTTCATCCATAGCGCCTGTTATCTTTTCTTTCCGGTCAAGGAAATCCTGATCCTCCATACGGCTGTCCTTAAAGACCGCATCCTGTACAATAGTTGCCGCATCCACTACCGTCGGAACGCCGAGGGCAATGACCGGTACGCCAAGGTTCTCCTCCCGAATGGCATTCCGATAGTTTCCGACTCCGGAACCCGGATTGATTCCCGCATTGGAAATCTGGATGGTACGATTCAGTCTTTTGATCGAACGGGCTGCCAGTGCATCAATCACCATCACAAGATCCGGATGGGTCTGTGCCACAACACCACTGATAATTTCCTGCGACTCCATTCCAGTCTTCGCCATAACCCCCGGAACCAGACTGCTCGTAAGGGGTAGCTTACGCCCCTCGTAGGCTGCATTGCCAAATTCCATCACCATATGCCTCGTAATCGTCAGATTATCCACCACACGCGGTCCTAACGAATCCGCCGTCACTTCCCGGTTTCCAAGGCCGACAATGAGAATACCCAGCTGTTCCTTTTCCCCGGGAAGCAGAGATTTGATTTGATACGCCAGCTCCCTGGCGATCTCCTCATGGTAATCCTCATCCGGATGTGTCATATTGGGGGCTTCCAGCGTCACATAGGTTCCCATTGCTTTTCCCAAGAGACGCGCTCCGTTCTTACTCTCGATCGTTACCCGTGTGATCTTGATTTCACTTTCTTCCCTATATTCTTCTTCCACCTGTACTCCATGAAGGTGTTCCTCCTTCTCTGAGACACTTTCCCGTGCTTCTAAAGCCAAGTCCGTCCGGATCTGCACCTGCTCCATTTTCTGCTCCTCCGAAATTATTTTCATAAATATTTTTCCAGAATTATCATATTTTATTCGTTTTGTTATTGACATATTTGCAGGATACGACTAAAATAATATGCGTGTGTTTACATTAAGACGTCCGTGTCCGGCTTTAATGAAACATCTCAGTAACTTACGATTTTTAATAGGAGGTGTACATCGTGGCTAACATTAAATCTGCAAAGAAGAGAATTTTAGTTAATCAAACAAGAGCTGAAAGAAATAAGGCAATCAAGTCTGGCGTTAAAACAGCCGTTAAGAAAGTTGTTGCTGCTGTCGAAGCAAACGACAAGGCTGCTGCACAGGAAGCTTTAGTTGCTGCTACTGCAGTAATCGATAAGGCTGCCAGCAAGGGCGTTTACCATAAGAACACAGCTTCCAGAAAAGTATCTCGTTTAGCTCAGGCTGTTAACAAGATGGCTTAATTATCGGAAGATCTGAAATTGAATTTAACAAGCATGTAAAACCTCAACTCATACCGTCATGTGAGCTGAGGTTTTTTTTGCTATACATAAAATGTAACTATTCAGAACCCCATTCGTAAAACCGTTGCTAACGCAACTCAAGTTTTAC
>CAVJLN010000072.1:0-12308 GCA_963650485.1 Bacteroidaceae bacterium | reverse complement strand
TTTATATTTGTGAATAAAGTTTTTAAGTAATCAACAATATACACAACGGTTTTATGGGATAAAACGCCGTAAAAAAGAGATTTATGTCGATAAATAAAAAGTTATCCACAACTTATCCACGTTATGTGGATTATTTTATGTTAAGCGATAAAGTTTCCAAAGTAAGCCATGAGTCTGCTTGCAGAAACTCATGGCTTACCTTGGAAACCAACGGTAAAGCCTGAATTTGTGATTTGCAAAGCAAATCATATAAAATTCTGGATTTAATGTTGATGAATTGTGGGAGCTGCGAAGCAGCGGAGCAATTCATGAATCGCTTAACATATTGTAACTTTTCTGAATAGTTACAACTTATTTAAAATCTACTACATCTAGATTAATTATATCTATATGTAGAAAATGATTTTTTATAATCAAAATATCTTTAAAAATCCCCCTTTTTTACTTGACTCCCGACATTTAATCCTATATAATCGACTTGTTATTTTCCTAAGAGGATATTTGTTTACCTTATATATAAATAAGGTTTAGTAAAGGAGGTGTTCCAACATGAAAATGACTTTCCAGCCTAAGAACAGACAGAGATCTAAGGTACATGGTTTCAGAGCCAGAATGAGTACCCCTGGTGGAAGAAAGGTTTTAGCTGCCAGAAGAGCTAAAGGAAGAAAAGTATTGTCAGCATAGGCCGCGTAATGTGGCCTTTTTTTGATTCATAGGAAAGTGCATCCTATGAATCAAAAACTCTCCGCGAGGATGTGCACTCTTTTTTACTACAATCGAATCGATAGATTTGAGAGATGTTGGGTTGATTTTATGATGAAATTTTCAGATTCATTAAAAAGAAATATTGATTTCCAGAATGTGTATCAAAACGGTAAATCTTATGCCAACAAATATCTTGTTATGTATGTTTTGGAAAATAATACAGATCAGAACAGATTGGGAATCAGTGCCAGCAAGAAAGTAGGAAATAGTGTCGTCAGACACAGAATGGCAAGATTAGTTAGAGAAAGTTACCGACTGCATGAAAGTATATTTAATAGTGGTTTAGATATCGTAGTCGTAGTAAGAAACAGTGCTTCCCGGATTTCTTATCATGAAATGGAAAGCGCATTATTACATCTTGCAAAGCTTCATCATATAAGAAATGATTTAGAATCATAGTTTATATGTATAGAAGTAATCGGAATCTAATATGAAAAATGTATTGATTTTATTAATTAAATTCTATAGAAAATTTATTTCTCCAATGAAAACAACAAAGTGTCCCTATTATCCCTCCTGTTCGGAATATGGGCTTGAGGCTGTACAGAAATATGGAGCTTTGAAGGGTGGAGCATTGGCCTGCTGGAGAATACTAAGGTGCAATCCTTTTTCCAAAGGAGGATATGATCCGGTACCTTAATCATTTATGGAATGAAATTAGGAGGAAATGATTTGACAGGTATTATTTTAACCCAGTATAGCGGTAAGATTATAGGACCTATTGCAAAGATTTTAGGATATCTGATGAATGCGATTTTTGAATTTTTAAATATGATTAAGATTCCTAATATCGGATTAAGCATCATTATATTTACAATTGTTATTTATCTTTTATTAATGCCGCTTACCATTAAACAGCAGAAGTTTTCAAAGCTTTCTGCCAAAATGAATCCTGAACTTCAGGCAATTCAGAAAAGATACAAAGATAAAAAAGACAATGACTCCATGATGGCTATGAATGCAGAAACGAAAGCCGTTTATGCAAAGTACGGCGTATCACCGAGCGGAAGCTGCTTACAGTTATTGATTCAGATGCCGATTCTGTTTGCATTGTATCGTGTTATTTATAACATGCCTGCTTATGTAACAAGAATTAAAGATGCATTTGGTGTTATTGCCGATTCCATCATTGCTTCAGGCAAGGTTTCTGAAATACAAAACCTGAAGGTTGCATCTGCTTATGTAAAGAACTTTGCAATAGATGAAAGAAATGCAGTTATTGATGTTCTTTATGTGATGAATAATAAGGACCTTGCTGCTTATGCAACCGGTCATGAGGATGTTTTAGAGCAGATCAGCCATTTTAACAACTTCCTTGGAATTAATATTGCAAACTCTCCTTCTTTCATGATCAGTGATGCGTGGAATGCAGAAGGAGGTCCGCAGATTTTATTAATTATTGCAGCTTTATTAATTCCTCTGCTTGCAGCATTTACCCAGTGGCTCAATGTAAAGCTGATGCCCCAGCAGGCACAGCAGGATGATAAAAATGTATCAGACCAGCAGGCTTCCATGCAGCAGTCCATGAAGATGATGAACAACTTCATGCCGATTATGTCTGCAGTATTCTGTTTCACACTTCCTTCCGGTATGGGACTTTACTGGATTGTAGGTGCTGTAGTCAGATCCATTCAGCAGGTTCTTATTAATAAACACATTGATAAAATGGATATTGATGAAGTGATTAAGAAAAATGAAGAAAAACAGAAGAAGAAGCTTATCAAAGCCGGTATTGATCCAAACACAGTAAATAAGAATGCAACTATGAATACCAGAAATGTAACAGCTCCTTCACAGAAAGCATCCATGGCTTCCAAGGCAAATACCAATACCAATCATTTTTCCCAGGAAGAAAAGGATGAAGAAGTTAAGAAGTCTACTGAATATTACAACAAGAACAATGTAAAACCAGGAAGTCTTGCAGCTAAGGCGAACATGGTGAAGCAGTATAACGAGAAGAATAATTCATAGGAGGTTAAGAACATGGATTTTATTGAAGTTTCAGCAAAAAACGTAGAAGATGCAGTCATTGATGCTTGTCAGAAGCTTGTAGTTACCAGAGATAAATTAGAGTATGAAGTTATTGAAGAAGGCTCCAACGGATTTTTAGGAATCGGTTCTAAGCCGGCAATTATAAAGGCCAGAGTAAAGGCTACCGTAGATGGTAAGGCTGTTGACTTCTTAAAAGAAGTATTTGCTGCAATGAATATGGCTGTAGTAATTGATGCCAAGTTTGATGAAACAGAAAATAATCTTGATATTGATTTAAGTGGAGATGATATGGGAGTCCTGATCGGTAAGAGAGGACAGACTCTTGATTCTTTACAGTATTTGGTTTCTTTAGTTGTAAATAAAGATGCACAGGATTATATCCGTGTTAAGGTAGATACCGAAGATTATCGTAGAAGAAGAAAAGAAACTCTTGAAAATCTTGCAAAGAACATTGCTTATAAGGTTAAGAGAACCAAGAGACCTGTTTCCTTAGAGCCAATGAATCCTTATGAAAGAAGAGTCATTCATTCTGCATTACAGAATGACAAGTATGTTACAACTCACAGTGAAGGAGACGAGCCTTTCCGCCGTGTTGTAGTTACTTTAAAGAAATACGAAAAGTAAAGATACATGCTCTTTTGAGTTGAATCAAAATGTGTTAGAATGATGGAGAACTTGTTCTCCATCATTTTATATATTAAGGAAATTATTATGACAACAGATACCATTGCAGCAGTAGCAACTGCACTCAGCAATTCCGGAATTGGAATTATCAGAGTGAGTGGAAATGATGCAGTTCCTATTGTGAATACCTTATTCAAAAATAAAAAAAAACAGACGCTTCTTGAAAAAATGAGCAGTCATACGATCCAATATGGCTTTATTGTGAATGATCAGGATGAAATTGTAGATGAAGTTATGGTTTCTCTGATGAAGGCTCCAAGAAGCTTTACCACAGAAGACACGGTAGAAATCAACTGTCATGGCGGAGTGTTGATTATTCATAAAATTCTTGGGTTATTGCTTGCACATGGTGCGAGACTGGCAGAACCTGGAGAATTTAGTAAACGTGCCTTTTTAAATGGAAGAATTGATTTATCGGAAGCAGAAGCGGTAATGGATGTCATTGCATCTGAAAATGATATGGCTTTAAAGAATTCCATGAGACAGTTACAGGGCAGTGTATCCGATAAAATTAAGGATCTACGTGCTAAAATTCTTTATGAAATTGCTTTTATTGAGTCCGCTCTGGACGATCCCGAGCATATTAGTTTGGATGGTTATCCGAAAGAGCTGGAAGAAAAAGTGGATCAGTTAATTAAAGAGATCACTGCACTTATTGAAAGCTCTGAAAATGGAAAAATCATTCGTGATGGAATACGTACCGTAATTGTCGGAAAGCCGAATGCCGGTAAATCTTCTTTATTAAACCTTCTTGCCGGCGAAGAAAAGGCGATTGTTACGGAAATTGCAGGTACAACAAGAGATATCTTAGAAGAAAATATAAGGTTATCCGGGATTAATCTTCACGTGATTGATACGGCCGGTATTCGTTCTACGGAAGATATAGTTGAAAAGATCGGTGTAACAAAAGCAAAGAAATATGCAATGGATGCTGAACTGATTATTTATGTGGTCGATTCCTCTGTTCCACTTGATGAAAATGATCTGGAAATTTTAGAATTAATCCGCGACAAAAAGAGTATTATTTTATATAATAAATCCGATTTGGAGTCAAAGGTATCTTTAGAAGAGTTATATTCAAAGGTTAGTCCTGCAATGAAGATCATCAAAACCTCCACCAAGGAAAATACCGGATTTGATGAATTTTCGAAAGCAGTAGAAGATTTATTTTTTAAAGGCAAAATTGGAAATGATCAGGAAGTTATGATTACCAACATGCGGCATAAGCAGGCATTATCGGAGAGTCTGTTAAGTTTGCAGGAAGTGAAGAACAGTCTGATCAATCAGATGCCGGAGGATTTTTACTCAATTGATCTGATGAATGCCTATACTTCTTTGGGAAGAATTATTGGAGAAGAGATTGATGATGATCTGGTTACAGAAATCTTTTCCAAGTTTTGTATGGGAAAATGATGTAACAGTTCAGCCATGCAGAAATGATTGTATAAGTTGTCGGAAAGCACGTATATTTGTTAGCCAATCTGTACAATCCGGCAGCTTATGAATGGGCATGGATGAAATGTTACAAGATAATTAAAGGTTATAAAATAGAAGAAAATGGAGATCTGAAATGAAAATATCGGTATTTTATGATCATATCCGGGAGGCTGCAGAACAAAGTGGAAAATCCATGGATGAAGTTTTTCAAAAGGTGGCTTCTTTTGGAATCAAAGGAATTGAAATTGAAGATAAATCATTGATGGAAGAGAAAGAGAAGATCTTTAAGCTGCTTCATAATCATGATATGGAAGTCAGTTGTATTTATGGATTTTTTGATTATTCCCATGGAAATGATCTGCAAAGAGGCTTTGATCTGATTGATTTTGCAGATGAATATTCCATTAAGAAAATTATGATTATTCCCGGATTCTTAACAGATAAGGAATGGAAATTTTCTTTTTTAAGAAACCGCTGCGTGAAAAAGATGATTACCAGCCTGAATATTTTATCCAAATATGCAAAGGACAATGGAATTCAGATGGTTTTGGAAGATTTTGATGATGGTCCCGCATACTATAAGGATGCTGCAGGATTAGAATTTTTCCTTGCTCATGTGGATGGATTGAAATGCGCATTTGACACAGGAAACTTTTTGTACAGTGAAGAGGATTCCCTTGAAGTATTGCCGAAGTTTTTAGGACAGATCGGGCATGTACATTGTAAGGACCGAACCTTTGAAGTGAAAAAGGGTGAAACACCAAAAGCCACTGTCAAAGGAAGAAATATGTATTCCTCTCCGGTAGGAAGCGGATGTATTCAAATGAAAGAAATTGTTGAGAAAATCTTAGCGTCCGGGTACGATGATTATTTTGCAATCGAGCATTTCGGATCCTGTCAGCAGTTAAAAGATATTGAAACCTCAGCTGTATGGCTGAATCAGTTCAGATCATGAGTAAAAGTTGAGCTGCATTAGCATAGGTTTTGCACAGTAACTGTGAAGGTACTGAACAGTTACGAGATTTTAAAAATAGGAGGTCATCTGAATGATTAAGGTAACGGTATGGAATGAGTACCTGGAAGAACTTCAATATGAAAATGTTGCTAAGGTTTATCCGAATGGAATTCACGAATGTATTCGTGAGTTTTTGGAAAAGGATCCGGAAATTCAGGTTCGTTGTGTAACCTTGCGGATGGAAGATCAGGGATTGTCGGAAGAAATTCTGAATGATACGGATGTTTTAATCTGGTGGGGACATCAGGCACATGATGAGGTAACCGAAGAAAATGTCCGGAGAGTAAAACAGCATGTTTTAGATGGAATGGGATTGATTGCATTACATTCTGCTCATTTTTCCAATCCAATGAAAGCGCTGCTTGGAACGAGTATGTGCGTGAGATGGAAGCATGGAGAAAGAGAAAAACTTGTCTGTGTCGCTCCTTCCCATCCGATTGCTGAAGGTATTACCGAACCCATTATTTTGGAAAAAGAAGAAATGTATGGAGAATATTTTGATATTCCGAAGCCGGATGATGTGGTATTCTTAGGATGGTTTTCAAATGAAGAAGTATTTCGAAGCGGATGTACCTTTACCCGTGGATGGGGTAAGATCTTTTATTTCCAGCCGGGACATGAAGAATATCCGATTTATTATCATCCACAGATCCAGAGAATTATTACCAATGCGGTAAAATGGGCGAAGCCTGTGAATAAAAGAAGTGAACATTATGATAATGTTGAGGTGAAATAAATTTCATGATTACCAATAAGAATACCATTCGTGAAAAAGTAGATGTTTGTGTTGTGGGTGCGGGACATGCCGGATGTGAGGCAGCACTGGCCTGTGCAAGACTGGGACTTGAAACTGTGATTTTTACAGTGAGTGTGGACAGTATTGCATTGATGCCCTGCAACCCAAATGTAGGAGGATCTTCCAAAGGTCATTTGGTAAGGGAACTGGATGCTCTGGGTGGAGAAATGGGTAAAAATATTGATAAAACCTTTATCCAGTCCAAAATGCTGAATATATCCAAAGGTCCTGCCGTTCATTCACTCCGTGCACAGGCAGATAAGGCAGAGTATTCCCGTGCTATGCGTAAGGTACTTGAAAATCAGGAGCATCTGACTATCAAGCAGGCAGAGGTTTGTAATCTGTTATGGGAAGAAGTACCGAATGCAGATCCGAATGGTTATTCCAAAAAGATTATTGGTGTGCAGACCTTTACCGGTGCTGTTTATGAATGTAAAGCAGTTGTTTTGTGTACCGGTACTTATCTGAAAGCAAGATGTTTGTGCGGAGAGGCGATTACTTATACTGGGCCGAATGGTTTGCAGGCAGCCAACTATCTTACGGATTCTTTGAAAGAAATGGGTATTGAAATGCGTCGTTTCAAAACAGGAACGCCGGCGAGAATGGATAAGCGTTCTTTGGATTTCAGTAAGATGGATGAGCAGTTTGGTGATAAGAGAGTTGTTCCGTTTTCCTTTTCTACGAATCCGGAGGATGTACAGATTGATCAGGTTTCCTGCTATCTGACTTATACAAACGAAAAGACCCATGAAATTATTCGTGCTAACCTGGATCGTTCTCCGATTTATGCCGGAATTATTGAAGGTACGGGACCGAGATATTGTCCTTCCATTGAAGATAAAGTGGTTAAATTTGCAGATAAAGAACGGCATCAGGTATTTATTGAGCCGGAAGGACTTCATACGAATGAGATGTATGTTGGTGGCATGTCTTCTTCCCTTCCGGAGGATGTACAGCTTGCCATGTACCGGACAGTTCCGGGATTGGAGCATTGTAAGATTGTAAGAAATGCTTATGCAATTGAATATGACTGTATTAACCCGAACCAGCTTTATCCTTCTCTCGGATTCAAAGCAGTGGAAGGTTTATACAGTGGCGGACAGTTTAACGGAAGCAGTGGTTATGAAGAAGCAGCGGTACAGGGATTTGTGGCAGGTGTGAATGCCGCAAGATATATTTTAAAGAAGGATCCTTTGATTTTGGATCGTTCGGAAGCTTATATAGGAGTTTTAATCGATGATCTGGTAACAAAAGAAAATAGGGAGCCTTATCGTATGATGACCTCCCGTGCAGAATACCGTCTGTTGTTAAGACAGGATAATGCTGATCTGCGTTTACGTGAGAAGGGTTATCAGATTGGATTAATTACGGAAGAGCAGTATCAGGCACTTTTAACGAAGAAATCCTTGATTGAACAGGAAATTAACCGGTTGAAAAGTGTATTGATTGGTGCCTCTAAGAAAAATCAGGAATTTTTTGAAATCCATAACAGTGCAGCCTTAAAGACCGGTGTCTCCCTTGCAGAATTGATGTGCCGTCCGGAATTAAGTTATGAAATTCTGACAGAAATTGATCCGGAACGAATAGAACTTCCTGCAGATGTGATTGAGCAGGTAGAGATTGAAATTAAGTACGAGGGGTATATTGAACGGCAGCTTCGCCAGGTAGAGCAGTTTAAAAAGATGGAAAAGAAGAAAATTCCATCCGAAATTAATTATGATGATATCGAAAGTCTTCGTATTGAAGCAAGACAGAAGCTGAAAGCCTTAAAACCTGTTTCGGTAGGACAGGCTTCCCGGATTTCCGGTGTTTCTCCAGCAGATATTTCAGTTCTGGTCGTTTATCTGGAACAGTGGAAATATCATCATCCATAGGATATAATAAGATAATAACGGTAACTATTCAGAACTAATAACGTTTGTTTATGGATATGGCTTAGAATTGACAGATAGGATAATTTATGGACAACTGGGATTTATTGACAGATTCTTTAAAAGAATTTCACATTACTTTAACGAACGAGCAATTTCATCAATTTCAGAATTATTATGAATTGATGATTGAATGGAATTCTTTTATGAACCTGACTGCAATTACAGAAATGGATGAAGTGATTATGAAACATTTTGTAGATAGTGTTTCATTGATTCAGGCTGTTCCGGATCTTGCACAAAAGGAGTATTCCTTAATTGATGTAGGAACCGGCGCCGGTTTTCCCGGTATTCCTTTAAAAATTGTATTCCCTGATCTTAAAATCACTTTACTTGATTCTTTAAATAAAAGAGTGAAGTTTTTGAATCAGGTAATTCTTGATTTGTCTTTACAGAATATCTCGGCAGTTCATGGAAGAGCTGAGGATCTGGCACAGCAAAAGGAATACAGGGAACAGTATGATTTTTGTGTATCACGTGCAGTTGCAAATCTCGCTACTTTATCGGAATATTGTCTTCCTTTTGTGAAGAAGAAGGGTTACTTTATTTCTTATAAATCCGAAAAAATAACGGAGGAGTATGAGCAGGCCAGAAAGGCAATTAAGGTTTTAGGCGGTAATTATAAAAATCAAGTAGAATTCCATCTGCCACAGTCAGATATTTACAGAAATTTGTTTATGATTGAAAAGGCAGATACTACGCCGAAGAAATATCCGAGGAAAGCCGGGTTACCTTCCAAGGAACCTATTATGTAGGTTTTTTTACTTTTCTAAAAATGTTTTTTAGTATATGATATACATAAGTATAGCCCCATAGTGTTAAATCATACAGATACCAGATTTGACATCTTAGTTTTGGCGGAAACCAGTGGGAGAAGATATGGACACAAATGAAAATTCTGTTATCGATGATATATATTATGCGTTTTTAAAGAGACGGAATGAACTGAACCGTCTTGTTAAAAAAAATCAGGAAGAAATTCAGGAAACAGAAACTCTTTTGAAGTCATTTATGGAAACAGATGCGGATATGAAATATTTTTCTCCGCGGAATACGGAGGATATTTATAAGAATGAAATTTTATCTGCGAAAGATAAGATTGATCATTTATCGCAGGAAAATGATATGAGTGCAGGTCAGATTGAAGAACTGTCAAAGAAGATTGATGAGTTAAAGATTTTTAAAGATCAGGAGGCACATCGTATTGAATTATCCAGTACATTACTGGATCTTCAGGAAATGGACCGTCAGAGGATTGCGCGGGAACTCCATGATACCATAGTTCAGAATCTGGCTCATTTAATTAACAAAATTGAATTATGTTCTTTGTATATTGATAAAGATCCGATTCAGGCAAAATTGGAATTAGAAACCTGTTCAAAGAATTTAAGAGAGATCATTAATGAAATGAGGATGGTAATTTTTAATCTTCGTCCTATGTCATTTAATGATTTAGGATTTGACAGGTGTCTTAATGATTTTATTCAAAACATAAAGGAATCGAATCCTGATATTTTATTTGTAACAGATGTAGATGAAGTTACTACAAAGGTTTCTGAATATAGGCTTCTGGTTTTATTCCGGATGATTCAGGAGGCTATACAGAATTCTATTATTCATTCCAAGTCAGATCGGATTGAACTGACAGTAAAGAATAAGGATCATCATTTATTTGTTACGATTAAAGATTATGGAATTGGTTTTGAAGATGGTGACAAAAAGGAAAATCATTTTGGCATATCCATGATGCAGGAAAGAGCTAAGATTATTCATGCAATATTTCAAATTGATTCTGTTTTAGATAAGGGAACAGAAATCAAAATTGAAATTACGACAGATGAATAGATACAAAGAGGGATAATTTAATGAGTACAAAAGTAATGTTGGTTGATGACCACGCTTTAATTAGAGAAGGAATTAAACAGTTATTGGAATTTGATGGTTCTATTGAAGTGATTGAACAGGCCAGTGATGGTGCAGAATGTCTTGAAAAGTTACAGCATGTACAGCCTGATATTTTATTACTTGATATTAACATGCCGAATGTAAATGGGATTGAAGTTTTAGAAGAGATCAAGAAGAAAAATAATCCTGTGAAGGTTTTAATTTTGACCGTACATAGTGAAGTAGAGTATCTTGTTCAGGCTGTTGATATTGGCGCGAATGGTTATATTCTGAAGGACTCCGGATCAGAAGAATTGAAGAAAGCAATCCAATCTATAATGGATGGTGATTCTTATATACAGCCGAGTCTGATTCCTTCTTTGAATTCCCGGTTGATAAACCGTGATTTAGATAAGGAGAAGATCGCAGCTTTGACGAAACGTGAACTGGAAATTCTGACTCAGATTGCCGGTGGTATGTTTAACAAAGAAATCGCTATCAATCTGAATATCAGTGAACGTACAGTTAAGAATCATATTTCTAATATCTTTAAGAAGATTGATGTTTCCGATCGTACACAGGCGGCTGTCTTTGCAATTCGAAATAATATTGTGAAATTGTTTTAAATAATACGATAAATTAAATAATGATAAAAAATAGACGATATATTATAATTTATATATTGTCTTTTTTTTATATCTTATTTAATTACTTTTATGGTAACTATTCAAAATAGTTATCTTTTATGAATGTTCTTACCAATATAGTACGGATGCTTTTAAACATTGTTGTAATTTAGGCTGCTTTTTCATTTCTGAATTCCATGAAGGATGTAAAGGTAACATATTTGTCAATCTGCTTTCCTATGATGGCAACTCCCTTTCCCATCGTAAATGCAGCAACGATTGTTCCAACACCAAGTCCCATAATGTGTCCCAGACAGAAATAGGTCATGCATGCAGTAATGAGCAGGCAGATTACATCGAAACTGATTTTAATTGTGGAATATGGTTTGTCAAAAATTTCTGCAAGTTCACGTGGAAATAAATCAGTTGGAACAATCGGTAATTTGCATCGGTTGGATAATGCAATACCGAAGCAAATAATAATATAGCTGAGTACAAAGTATAAAATTCGTAAGGGAATGGTCAACGGAAGTTTCGTGATCCATAGCTCATGCAGATCCATCATTTGTCCGAAGAAAAATCCTACTACGAAACTGAATAAATAGGATGGAACGAATTTCTTACGAAGAATCATGAGGAGTGCAACAAGTGTACCCTGAAATAGGTAGGTCCATGTTCCTAGTGTTAATTTTGGAAAGACAAGATTAAATGCATAAGGCACACTGGAAATTGCAGAGATTCCCGATCCGGATTGGAGCATAAGTATTACGCCAAGACTGTTAATGATTACTGCAAGGATTAAAGCAGCTTCTCCACGCAGGGTAGTGGTAGTTTTGTTATTGTTCTTAATGGTATTCTTATTCATGGTATCTTCTCTTTTCTTGTGTTTTATGATATGAGGGTCAAAAGCTATTTCATTCCTCATTTATGATTAACAGATTACTACATGCTTCTATGTTTTATTCACCGATGATTATAATACGAATGTAGACAGATTTCAATATTGGACATAAATCATCTTTTAAATAATATGCTTTTTAAAAATAATGTAACTATTCAGAAAAGTCTAGCCCCCAGCTATGATGGGGAGAATGGAATAGCTGGAAGCGGTGAGAATATCAACAAAAACCTCCTGTGATATATTAAGAATGGTGTCGCAAGCCAAACTTAATCACAGG
>CAVJLN010000071.1:0-12574 GCA_963650485.1 Bacteroidaceae bacterium | reverse complement strand
CACTGGCGGAATGTCAGGGCTTTGGTATGTATCCACAGGTATATGGAAGTTATCCATGGTCTCTGGGACCGACATTATCCCTGTTTGTTATGAACGAAGATTAAAAAGAAGGAAATATATAATATGATTATTATACAGCTTGCCGGAGGGCTGGGAAACCAACTCCAGCAGTATGCACTATATCAGAAATTTAAAAGTCTTGGAGCAGAAGTGAAGCTTGATCTGTCATGGTTCGAACGGTTTGAGGATGCAGATCAAGAGCCGAATGATAAAGAACAATATAAGGAACAATATAAGGAACAAAACAAAGACGATCATGGAACAAATAAAACAAAACCGGCAATAAAACAGGATATTGTGGCTACAAAACGTCGGTGCGAATTGAATCTCTTCGATCATCTGCCTTATGAAAGCTGCACCAGGAAAGAAAAAACAGCACTAACCGGTTCACAAGGATTTACTGGGAAACTGCGTAGAAAGCTGCTTCCATGGACGGTACACTGGTATAAAGAAAAACAGATGTACGATCCGAAGCTTTTGAATTATAGACAGATGTATTTATCGGGTTATTTCGCTTGCGAGAAATATTATGCGGATATCCTGCCGGAATTACGTGAGATGATTCGCTTTCCGGAGATTGCGGATGCGCAGAAGAGAATGGCGAATGAGGAAATTCTTGAAGAAATTCGGAACAGCCATGCAGTCAGTGTGCATATTCGCAGAGGCGATTACCTTCAACCGGAGAATGCAGCAATGTTTGGTAATATCTGCACAGAGGAGTATTATGAGTCTGCATTGAATTATATGAAGCAGAAGATCAAAGATCCCCATTTCTTTATTTTCTCCGATGATGCTGCTTATGTAAAGGAGCATTATCAGGGGGAAGAATATACGGTTGTGGATATTAACCATGGCGATGACAGCTTTTATGACATGTATCTGATGAGCCGGTGTGAGGGAAATATCTGCGCCAATTCGACCTTCAGTTTCTGGGGAGCAAGATTAAATGCTCGATCGGATAAGATTATGATTCGCCCAACCAAACAGAAAAATAGTCAAATATTTGATGAAGCACAGATGAAGGATCTGTGGAAGAACTGGATTTTTATTGATTCACAGGGAAAATCCTATCTTTAAATATTACGGCTGAGCTGTTATCTTCAACTGACAGCAGGAAAAGGAAATGTTTGAATGAACAGATTAGAACAGGATTGGAAAAGTATATTAAAGACCGTTGGAACATATAGCTTTTATCTGGCTGTAATCATAGAGATTATGCTTGTGATTCTGGATAAAAGCGAGTACCTGTATCCTTTTGAAGGGTGGACTTTCCGGATTACGTTCTTACTTTGCTTTATCAAGTTTCTATGCGCAGAATGCACGGCAGGATATACCCTGAAGGATAATGTTGTAATTGCTTCTTCCCTGATATTGGGAATGATATCCTATCAGGTTACCGGAAGAAATGACCTTCTCCGAATAGTTATGTTTCTGGCTGCCTGTAAGGGAGAAGACATGATTCGGTGTCTTAAGATGGTTTTCTGGATCACCCTTCTCGGCTGTATGGGGATTATGCTGTTGGCCGTTACCGGTATTTATGGATCGACAGCATTAACCCAGGAATTTGGACGTGGCGGAGTGGAAACCAGATATATACTGGGCATGGGACATCCAAACGCATTACAGTGTATGGTGTGGGTGATTTCGTCCCTTGCAATGTATCTTTACCATACAAAATGGAAATGGTTTCATTATCTGGCAGTCTGGCTGTTGAATCTGTTATTCTTTTTCCTGACAGATTCCAAAACATCCATGGCCATTGTTACTGTTGCGGTTGTTTTGTTCTTCATGGCAGATCATCTGCATGCAAAATGGGAGAAACGATTGTTTTCGGCAGCAAATATAGCAGCGGTAATCGGAAGTATTATCCTTTCCATGCTTGTGGCTAAAGATGCGATGTGTTTATGGGATTATTTTTGGGGAGGGCCATTAACCGCTAAAGTGAAGATTTATCTGTTATTAAATAAAGTATTGACAGGTAGAATCCATAGCCTGATTGAAACCCGTAATCATGAAGGAATTATGGATACCTGGTCCTTATTTTCCAACTCTCATAATACCTATTATTTTGATATGGGCTGGGTACGGCTTTTTTACTGGTATGGTATTATTCCGGGAATTGTTGTGGTGGTCTGTTTGTTCTTACTGTTAGGATATTTTTATAAAAAGGATAAAATGGCCGAAATGATATTGTTCTCTACCTATTCGGTGTATACTATTGTAGAGGCACACATTGTTTCTGTATACATTGGAAGAAATTATCTGCTTTTTATCGCCGGAATGTATTTATGGAAAATGTGGAGTGAAACGAGGAAACAGGATGAACAAAACGGAAAATAATACAATACAATTATCAGAGCTTATTTATCTGGTTTATTTTACGGTGATGTTTGGAGCTAGGGCGATTGGCTTGTATGAAGGAATGCTGCCATATAATATCATGTTGGTGACAGGAATGCTGTTATTTCTTCTGAAGATCGCTATGACAAGGCATACATTCGGAGAGTATCTGTTGATCGGTATATTACTTTTCATAAGTCTTATTGTGTATTATAATACAGGAGAGAAAGGGTTACTTCTGTATTTTACCATGATGCTTGGAATGAAGAACGTTTCGTTAAAAAGAGTTATGAAATGGGCAGCAGCAATTTTATCTGTTTCTTTCACAGTTCTGGTTTTTTTATCGGTATTTGGTTTAAAGCAGGATATTACGTATCTTCATGACCGTGCAGGATTTGGGCAGGTACTCCGGCATTCCCTGGGATATCCGTATCCGAATACATTATTTACGACGTATATTGTGCTGATGGTTCTGATTATGTATGTGCTTGGGAAGCAGACGAAAAAACAGTTAATTATGACTTCGACGCTGATGTTTCTTGGAGCTGTCTATATTTATATTTATTCCTGTTCCAATACCGGTTTGATTGTTGCAACATTTTATCTGCTTGCAAATTTATGGTTACAGTTACGACATCGTCTGTCTATAGTTGATAAGATGGTCTTGCTGATCGCGTATCCGGGGTGCGCTTTACTTTCTATTGTGGGACCGCTTGTTACCTCCGGCAGACTGTTTCAGCTCATGGATAAGGTATTACATAACCGGTGGGCGTACTCTTATTA
The DNA here is from genome assembly GCA_963650485.1 of Bacteroidaceae bacterium. GTDB lineage: Bacteria > Bacillota > Clostridia > Lachnospirales > Lachnospiraceae > Suilimivivens. Next base: position 9,391 of record CAVJLN010000071.1, on the reverse strand, counting down.
TTATCTTACAACGGAGCCTGTTACACTGTTTGGAACAAGATTTGGAGAGACTCCGAATGATAATTATATGATAGACAGTTCTTTCCTATATTCTTTCTTACAGATTGGTGTGATCCCGTTTTTGATTGTAACCGCCCTGATGATTGGAATGATTGTCTGTTATGTGAAAAAGGATAAGAGAATTGAACTTGCCATGATCATTAGCTTTTGTGTTCTAGGCTTATCAGATCCTTTCTTTTTTAATTTGTCGTACAAAAATCTGATGTTTCTCTTTGTTGGAGAATTGTTGTATCTTCAGACTTCAAAGCCATCTTGGGTTCATAAAGGACTATTGGCAAAGGAAATTTGTGTACTGAAGTGTGGAGAGAGGAGTATTTTCATTGATACCCCATTATATGGTAAAATAAAGACAGGACTCAGTACGATACATGATATCGTCATCCATAGAGAAAACCAGTTGATTGTGTCGTTTCTTGGCATCTGGGTGGTTGTAACCGGTATTATTTTGATATGTACCTGGTCTGGCAATGTAACAGGGGCAGTTGACCGGATGGAAGAATGGGAATATTTCCGAAGAGTATTGAGTACAGGATTGCTCAGCGGCGTATTTGGTGTAGTGATCCTTATCATCGCATATGGGAAGAAAGGCGGTATGGTGAAAAATGAAAATCATGCCTAATCGTATGGACCGGGGATTTTACCGGTATCAGGAAGAATTTGAACAGAAGGCATTGGACGTACTTCATTCCGGCTGGTATGTCCTGGGCAAGGAAGTGAGCAGCTTCGAAGAGGAATTTGCTGCCTATACGGGCGGTAATTACTGTGTAGGACTTGCAAGCGGACTGGATGCCCTGTGGATTGCTTTCCGGCTTCTCGGAATCAGAGCAGGGGACGAAGTACTGGTACAGGGAAACACCTATATTGCAAGTGTTATGGGAATTACAATCAATGGTGCCACTCCTGTTTTCGTAGAACCGGATGAATATTTCGGAATCAATGTGAAGGAGCTGGAAAGCAAGATCACTGAAAAAACCAAAGCAATCCTTGTGGTGCACTTATATGGAATCGCAACACCGATGGATGAGATTGTAAGGCTTTGTGAAAAGTATCATTTGAAGCTGGTAGAGGATTGTGCCCAGTCTCACGGAGCCTGCTATAAAGGAAAAATGACCGGAACCTTCGGAGATGTGGGATGCTTTTCCTTTTATCCTTCCAAGAACCTGGGAGCCTTTGGCGATGGAGGGGCGGTTGTAGTAAAGGATGAAGCATTAGCAAAAGAGTTTAAGGTATTTCGAAATTATGGCAGTGAGAAACGTTATTATAATAAGGTCGTAGGAACGAATTCCCGTCTGGATGAAATCCAGGCAGGTCTGCTGCGGGTCCGCCTTTCCCATATGGAAGAACTGACGCAGGAAAAGATCGCAATCGCTTCACGTTATACGGAAGGCATACATAATCCTAAGATAAAACTACCACAGGTTCCGGCAGGGTCTACTTGCATTTATCATCAGTATGTGATCCGGTGTGAAGAGAGAGACCAATTGATTGCATATCTAAACGAAAGAGAAATCGGTACCATTATACATTATCCCATTCCACCCCATTTGGCGGAGGCTTACCGGTATCTGGGGCATCACGAGGGAGATTTCCCGATTACAGAGCATCTGGCTAAAACGGTATTGTCCATTCCGATGTATAACGGCATGACGCAGGAAGAACAGGAAACGGTAATTGAAGCTTTGAACCGGTTCTGATTTGATGAATCACATATAACGTAACGGCAGAAGTTTAATCATTAAGGATCAGAATATCATAAGGAGTATTTATGAGTTTAAAAGAACAATGCCCCATCTTACATTTCGGTGATCTGGGAGACGAACGTGGAAAGCTTGTTGTGATTGAAGGCGGACAGGCGATTCCGTTTGAAATTAAAAGAGTGTTTTATATTTATGATTCGGATGATACGGTTGTCCGTGGACAGCATGCGAACCGGGAATCGGAGTTTGTCCTGGTTAATGTGGCAGGTGAAAGCAAGGTGCGTATCACGGACGGTACGGAAGAAATGATTGTGAAACTGGACAAACCGATGATGGGAGTTTACATTCCGAAAATGATCTGGAAGGATATGTATGACTTTTCGAAGGATTCGGTGCTTCTGGTACTGGCGAATACCCACTATGATGGCTCAGAGTATATTCGTGATTATGAGGAATACCTGAAAGAAATGAAAGACAGAAAGTGACGGAAAATATGGTATTTTGTACGTTGTTTGACAGCTATTATCTGGATAAAGGACTGACCCTTTATCATTCGCTGGAGAGAGTGTCCGATCAGTTCAAATTATATATCTTCTGCTTTGATGATTCTTCTTATGAGATTTTGAAGGATCTGAAGCTGGAGCATGCAGTGATGGTGCATCATTCGGAAATAGAGGATGAAACCTTACTGAAACGGAAGGAAGAACGTTCCAAGGCAGAATATTGCTGGACATGTACTCCGGTTACGATTGAATATGTTCTGAAGCATTTTAAAGAGCCAAGCTGTACTTATATTGATGCGGATTTATATTTCTTTGCTGATCCACAGGTGCTGTTTGATGAAATGGAACAGCCGGGAAATGACATCACCATTACCGAGCACCGTTTTAAGAATAGCTGGAATGGAAGACGCTTATGTAAGAGAAGCGGAAAATACTGTGTGGAGTTTAATTACTTTAACCAGTCTGAAAATTCCCGGGAGGCTTTGCACTGGTGGAAAGAACGTTGTCTGGAATGGTGCTATCACCTGTATGAGCCGGAGCGGATGGGGGATCAGAAGTATCTGGAAAAGTTTCCGAAGCTCTTTAAAGGAGTTCATGAGCTGCAGAATTTAGGCGGTGGAGTGGCTCCCTGGAACCTCGGGCAGTACGAATTGGCAGCAGTGCAGGATGGAGAGATCCGGTTAAGGGTAAAGGGAAGTACGAAAGAGTTTCCGTTAATTTTTTATCATTTCCAGAATCTGCGATATTTAAGTGAACAGAAAGTAAATATCAGTTCCGGAACACATTCCCGGAAATTAAAGGATGCCATTTATCGTCCCTATCTGCTGGCCATTGAAGAGAGCCGGGAAGCATTAAAGAAATACGGAATTACATTCAGTGTGAAGAAGGTTTATTCCAGTAATAAATTTATTGCTTTTCTTCAGGGAAATGTGCTGCGCTTTAAAGTGAAGAGCCTGTCTGATATTTATGACCTGCGGACTATTCAGAGCCATGTAAATTATGGCAATATGGGTGATGAATGCCTGTATTCAAACGGACATATGCCATGATTTATATGGTGAATGCGGTTCTGAATAGTCTGCAAGTCTTGTGACGAAATTATTCAGCAACACATATGGAGGGCCAAACAGCTCTATGAAAATTGTTCATGTTTGTTTGTCCATGGGATATACCGAAGGACTCAATTATCAGGAAAATGTAATTATTAAATATCAGGCAAGAGACGGACATGATGTTACGTTGATTACTACGGATCACTGCTTTCATGAAGGAGAATGGGGACTTTGCCAGACGGAAAGTGATTATATCAATCCAGATGGCGTTCATATTATAAGACTTCCGTTTGCCTTCCGGATTCCTTATAAAATCAATAAACAGATCGGAATTTTTAAAGGGTTTTATCCATTGCTTGAGCAAATACAGCCGGATGTCATTTTTGTCCATAATCTGCAGTTTCAGGACATCCGTAAAGTGGCTAAATATAAAAAGCATCATCCGGAAGTAAAGGTGAATGCGGATAATCATAGTGACTTTTCGAATAGTGCGCGAAACTGGTTTTCAAGAAATACATTGTACCGTTTCTGGTGGAAACCGTGTGCGAAAGCTGTAGAACCATATGTAGATATGTTTTTTGGCGTTATGCCGTCACGCGTGGATTTCCTGCAGAATATTTACGGTATTGCAAAAGAGAAGACGGATCTGCTTTTTATGGGAGCGGATGATGAATGTGTAGAACGTGCAGCGTCACCGGAGGTTCAAAAGGCAATCCGGGAGAAATATGGTATTCGGGAAGATGATTTTCTCGTGATGACGGGAGGAAAAATCGACTCGTTTAAAACCCAGACATTGCTTCTGATGGAGGCCGTGAGGGAAATTGAGCATCCAAGGTTACGGCTGCTGATTTTTGGTTCTGTTGAAGAAGATCTGAAAGAACGCTTTGATGCTCTGTGTGATGGGAAGAAAATTCAATATATGGGCTGGGCCAGGGGAGAGCAGCCATATGAATATTTTGCTACAGCAGCTCTGATCGTGTTCCCGGGAAGACATTCCGTATATTGGGAGCAGGTAGTCGCACAGGGAATTCCCATGCTGTGTAAATACTGGGACGGAACGACCCACGTAGATATTGGCGGTAATGTACATTTCCTGAAAGAGGATTCTGTAGAACTGATTAGGACAGAAATTCAAAGGCTGCTGGATCACCCGGAAGAATATGAGAAGATGAAGCAGGCAGCGCAGAGCAACCGGCGGCATGAGTTTTCGTATAAGCAGATTGCAAGAAGATCCATAGGATAATAGAATGATTCGTTTTTTTTATGAGAGTGTTGTAAGGGCAAAAGAAAGAAATTGTCTTTACTGGAAATTGTTATATAAACTAAATAAACTGATTCTGAATCTGATTTATCCGATTACACAGAAAAGAAATTGCAAAGCAGGGATTTCAGAGGATGGATCGGTCATCGTTTCATTGACCACCTATCCGGGGAGAATCGATCAGGTATGGAAGACGATTTCTTCTTTGCTTAATCAGACGTTAAAGCCGAAGAGGGTTATTTTATGGCTGGCGAAAGAACAGTTTCCGGATGGGCAGCTGCCGGAAAGTGTACAGCGATTAACCAGACGGGGGCTTGAAATCCGTTATTGTGAAGATCTGAAGTCGCATAAGAAATATTTCGAAGCAATGAAGCAGTTTCCGGAGGAAATCATTGTTACAGCCGATGATGATATTTTATATCCGGAGAATCATTTAGAAAAATTATGGAAGACACACTTGGAATTTCCACAGGATGTAATTTGTCAATGGAGTCATCGGATCACGCTTGATGAACAGGGAGAGTTTCTACCTTATAATGACTGGCCGGATAATGGAAGGGAAGTCCCTTCTCTTGCAACGTTGGCAGTAGGATGCAATGGAATCCTGTATCCGCCGGGGGCAGTGGTGAAGGAAGCTTTTGATCAGGAGAAACTGCAAAAATATGCTTTGGCAGCGGATGACCTGTGGCTAAAGTGTATGGAATTACTGGCTGGAATTAAGGCAGTGAATTGCAACGAGACGATTTTGGTATATTATAATGTCCTTTCTACAAGAAAGAGCGGCTTATGGGTCAGCAATACAGGACATGAGAAGAATAATGATAAGGTATGGAAATTGCTTATGGAGCAGTATCCACAGGCACTTCGGAGCCTTCAAAAAGAAGCAGAACAGGAGTAATTCATGTTTAGTGCTATATTTAAGCTGTATATGAAATGGAATCGGATTAAAGCAGGAAAGCACCTTAAGCTTAAAGGACTGCCATTTATCTATAATACTTCCGGTTCTGAGATTACGATAGGTGAGGATTGTACAATAAAGAGCTCTTTTTTATCAAATCTGGTTGGACTGTATTCCCGAACCATTATTGTTACAAGAGTGAAGAATGCGGAAATTCATATTGGAAACCAGGTAGGAATTTCCGGCGCTACGATTTATGCCAGAAAAGGAATTACGATTGGAGATGATACCAATATTGGCGGAAATGTGAAGATCCTCGATAATGATTTTCATCCCATTGAACCGGAAGCACGTCGGAAAGATCTCAAAGAACAGATTGGAACGAAACCGATTACGATTGGTAAGAATTGTTTTATTGGATGCAATGCATTGATATTAAAAGGAACCGTACTTGGAGATAATTGCGTAGTAGGAGCTGGAGCAGTAGTATCCGGTAAATTTGAGAATAATTGCATAATTGCGGGGAATCCGGCAAGGGTGATCCGAAAGCTTTCCGACGAGGAATAACAGAATGAAAAAGCCATTTACAAATCGTATATTGGGGGTGAACATCGCCATTACCAATATGCAGGAAACCGTAAATTTAATGATAGAACATTTAGAGGAGATCCGTGGACGGTTTATCTGCCTGTCCAATGTTCACACTACTGTAATGTCAGAAAAGGATGCAGAATATCGAAAGATACAGAATTCTGCATTTTTGGCGTTACCGGATGGAAGTCCGCTGGCACTGGTTCAAAGGCTCAGAGGATATCGTAGTGCAGAACAGGTGGCCGGACCGGATCTGATGCCGGCCATATGGAAGGCTACTGAGCATACAGAATATTCCCACTATTTTTATGGAAGTACACCGGAAACGATTGCTGCCCTTAAAAAGAATTTAAGAAGCAAATACCCGGATCTGAAGATTGCCGGAATGGAGGCTCCACCGTTCCGTCCCCTCACGGAAGAAGAGGATCGGCAGGCTGTGGAAAGAATCAATGCATCTGGAGCAGATTTTGTATGGGTTGGACTGGGGGCGCCCAAGCAGGAAAAATGGATGTATGAACATCAGGGAAAAATTCATGCGGTGATGCTTGGAGTAGGTGCGGGATTTGATTTCCATGCCGGAACAGTTAAAAGAGCCCCTGACTGGATGCGCAGGCATTATCTGGAATGGCTGTATCGTCTGGTACAGGATCCAAAGCGGCTTTGGAAGCGTTACGTGCAGACGAACGGAAAATTTATTCTGCTTTCCATAAAGGATGCATTTGTATGGAAAAAATACAGGGATGAAAATAAGAAAAATCTCCTGATATATGCCCACTATTATTATCCGGATGTGGCATCCACAGGTCAGATTCTCACAGAACTTGCAGAAGGGTTACAGGAATCCTTTCATATAACCGTAATTTGTACAGTCCCTTCTTATACCGGAAAAGTGTCACAATACTATCGGAAACATAAGTATTACTATGAGAATATTAATGGAGTGGATGTACTTCGTATCCGGGTACCGGAATTCCGTAAGGATTTTGCCCCCAGCAGGATAGTAAACATTATTTCTTACTTTTTCTCGGCAATTGCAGCAACATTCCGTGTGGAACGTCAGGATTATGTTTTTACCATTTCCCAGCCGCCGGTGCTTGGAGGACTGCTTGGGGTGATTGGCAAGCATTTGAAGAGGGCGAAACTGATTTATAACATTCAGGATTTTAATCCGGAACAGGTAAAGGCTGTTGAATTCACCAGTAACAAGTTGATTCTGGATACAATGATGTTATTGGATAAGCATAGCTGCAAGGCTGCAGATAAAGTGATTGTAGTTGGAAGGGATATGATTGAAACCCTTAAGAATCGATTCGCTACTCGGATGGTTCCTTATGCCTATATCAATAACTGGATTAATGAAAAGGAAATTTATCCTCTCTCGAAAAAGGATCAGGGCGTGCAAAAATTTCGACAAAAATATGGTTTGGAAGATAAGTTTGTCATAATGTATTCCGGAAATATCGGATTATATTATGACTTGCCGAATCTATTAAAGCTGATTGCACAGTTTAAGCAGGAAAAAGAGGTTGCTTTTGCATTTATTGGAGAGGGGTCTGTGCTGCAGGAGTTAAAGGAATATCAGAGACAGCATCATCTCGAAAATGTAGTTTTTATTCCCTATCAGGAGAAGAAAGATCTCATTTACAGCCTGAATGCAGGAGATGTGCATTTTGTTGTCAACGCAAAAGGAATTAAAGGGGTATCGGTTCCAAGCAAACTGTATGGTGTTATGGCAGCAGGAAAACCGGTATTTGGAATACTGGAAGAAGGGTCGGAAGCGAGACTGATCGTGGAAGAGGCCGCGTGCGGTAAGGTCGTTACTCCGGAGGATTATGCTGCAATTCATGAATTAATGAATGAGTTTATTCGGAAGAAGGATAGTGAAGCTTTGAAGCAGATGGGAGAAAACGGAAGGGATTACCTGACAAGGCATTTGACAAAGGATGTCTCGATCGAGAAATACAAAGAAGAAATAATGTCCTGCTGATTACATTTAAGAGGTTAGTATATGTCTTTTTTCTTATTTATAAAACAATTTGTAGATATGCTCTATCCCTATCAGATCCTGGATTACGGAATGGTTATACTGGTGATTTTATTGCTGGCATATCAGATTGCCCTGGTCAGGCCGGATTTTCGAAGCCATTTCAGTATTACAGATGCTATTATGTTAGCATATGGCATTCTTCTAACCGTTTCATGGATCCGGTCTGAGGGGGGATATCAGACGTACTTTAAGGTGATGTCAGCATTCTTATTATATTTTGTCGGGAGAATTTATTATGACAGAATCAAAGAGTGTTATGGTTCTCTCGTATTGGCATCGTATCTTATTGTTTATCTGAATCTTGGAAAGCGTATCTGGAATTTTGGAATGAAGCTTTGGCTTGTAAAGGATGCAGGAGGGGACTTCTACTATAATGATACCGATATGGCCTTTGCCATGATACTTGCGATGGTATTTATTGCAATGTATGCCAGAAATTCCATTATAAAGCTGTTTACAATATTTATTGTCTGTCCATATATGGTGTTTTTCTCGGATGCAGGAATTCAAATGGCGCTTATGCTGGCCGTATATGTTGTGATCGGTATTTATATTGTAGAGCTTGTTCTGCGTAATCAGCGCCTTTCCGGGGCTCTGCTTACCATTATGGTGATTGGACTATTAGGAGTGGTGGTGCTCTTATATGCACCTGTAATGGGAGTGATTGCCCAAGAGAGTGTTGCAGGAATATTTGGCAACCGGCTTTTTGACCTTGGAAATATGTATAGCAGATATGGAGAATGGCAGAGGATTCTCCGGAAGTGTGCAAATGGATCTGTATTACAACATGTGTTTGGAATTGATCTGGGTTCCCAACTGGTGATACAAAGTATGTATATTAAAATTTATTATGCAGCAGGATACTGCGGACTGCTCCTTGCATTATCAGCGATTATCAGCGTTATGCATTATGTTGTAAAGGTTGAGGACCGCAAAACCTTTTACCTCACTGTGATCATGGCAATCCTTTTACTGGGAAGTGGTGTTGCAGTTAACAGTATGGAATCCACACAGATGAGCTGGTTTCCGATGCTGTTTGCAGGAATGGTCATTTCGTCAGTACAGGCACAAAAAGGGAGAATTGTCGGAATTGTGACAGGAACGATCCGGCCTTCTTCGCAAATGGGACAACTGGTGGTACGGGATGAAAAGGAACGGTTGGAGCAGTATTTGCAAGGACTTCGCCCATTGATAGAATCTGAAGCTTTTTCAAAACTTATTTTTGCTGAGAACAGTAATTATGGCGGAGATATTTTTGAAGGTCTGCAACAGAGTGCAGAAG
>CAVJLN010000070.1:4429-12602 GCA_963650485.1 Bacteroidaceae bacterium | reverse complement strand
AAGCATCAGATTATGGCAAATTCAAGCTTTAGCTGGTGGGGGGCATGGCTTAATCAGAATAAGGACAAGATAGTAGTGGCTCCGGAGCCGTGGTTTGGGGATCGAAACTTTCATGATATTTATACAGAACAAATGATTCGGATTTCGCCCCGTGGGGAGGTTAAGAAGCATGGTTGAAACACCGTTAATCTCAGTGATTATTACAGCTTACAATGTGGAAAAATATATCAGGCAATGTATTGAAAGCCTTTTGGCCCAGACATTTATTTCGATCGAATTTATTCTTGTAGATGATGGCTCTACAGACCGGTCGGGAGAAATCTGTGACCAATATGCACAGCAGTATGAGAAAATCCAGGTAATTCATCGCCAGAATGGAGGACCTTCTGCGGCGCGGAATGCGGGACTTGCGATAGCGAAGGGAAAGTATATTGGATATGTGGACGGGGATGACTGGATTGAGCCGGAAATGTATCAGAAAATGTATGCGGCCTGTGAGAAGAATGAAGCACAAATGGCAATTTGCTCTTACCGTCAGTGGGGAGAAGGAGCAGAAGAAATCAATCCTACCGGCAATGTTCTGGTTTTATCCAAAATGGAGGCCATGGAATTATATATTATGGGAGATAAGCAGTATCATATTTATAATTCGGTATGGAGCAAGCTGTTTCTACGGAGTCTGATTGATAATCTGCGTTTTCAGGAGGGACACAAATCTGAGGATATCATGTATACAACCTGTACGTTAGGTAAGGTTGAAACCTGTGTATTTATTGATGAATTGCTTTATAATTATCGAATTGACCGTACTGACAGTATTATGAACAGTAAATTGGAAGAAAGAAGATTCAAGGATGAAATTCCATTTATAAGAGAACAGATTGCATACCTCAAGGGATTAGGGATGATTGAACTGTCGGAGAAAGCGTCGTATCAGTTTTATCGACGGCTGCTGTACTATTATCTGGATTTCAGAAAACGAAAAATGAATCGTGCAGCAAGAAAAATTATACATTTTTTGCGGGATGAGAAAGCTAAAATTAATCAAATATACAAGAATGAATATGTGCCGGCAGGGGATAGGGTAAGGATGAGGATAGCACTTTATATACCTGTCATCTATTATTTCTTGTCCATATTATACAGTCGGTTTATTATTCCGCTTAAACAATAGCAGAGGAAAATGAAGAATGAAGAATAAAATTAATAAGCAAACATTGCAAAGTGGAATTCTGATATTAGTCAGTATGCTGTTTTATCTTTATTTTGCATGGCATGACGGGGTAGTGATCTGTGAAGATTCACCAACTTATATCAATATGAATATTACAAGGGAACCGTTGTATCCGTTACTGCTAGAGATTATGAGACATATGTTTGGAGAGAACTATCTGTTTGCAACTGTTGTCTTTCAAAGTATACTTTCAGCACTGGGTGCCGTAAGTATTCCTTTGTATTTTAAAAGAGAACAGAACATATCCTATATTTACGAATGGTTCTTAATGCTCATTCCCATGGGCTGCTCTCTGTTATGCCGGTTCGCTGCCAAAAGAGCATCCATGTATTCCAATAGCATTCTGACGGAGGGAATTGCCTGCTCCATGTTTTTACTGTTTATCCGGTTTCTGTTGGATTATATTGTGTGTAAAAGGAAAAGACCTTTGTTTTACGCGGGAGTTTTTTCGTTTTTGTTGGTTTCAACAAGAAAACAGATGTATTTTACAGTTGTATTATTGTTCCTTGCAGTAATATATGTGAATCGGAGCAGGACACAGATAAAAAAAGGAATTCTGATAGCTTTTTTGTGTGTTGCAGCAGTACTGATATCCAATAAAGTCTTTGATAATGTATATGGATATGCAGTCAGAGGCACTGCACATACGCATTCCGGCGACGACAGATTTCTTGCAACTGTTGTGTTTTATACCTCGGAAAGGGAAGACGGGGAGCGGATTACAGATCCGGAAGCAAGGGAGCTTTTTTATGAGATCTATGATATTTGTGAAAATCAGGGATATCTGAAGCATTCGGCAGGAAAGACATGGAAGCAGAGAGTGACTCATTTTGGTGATTCCTATGACCGCATACAGATTGACACGATGTGGCCGGCAGTGGAAAGCTATGTGGGAGAACATTATGATACCGAGGATGTGGCAAGGGAAAAGAAAGTTGACGAGATTACAAAGACGATCAGCCGGGATCTGTTGCCGGCGGTATGGGGAAAGCTTCTTTTGACATTTGTGGATAATGTGTGTTCCGGATTTGTTACTACTGTAGCGAAAGTGCATCCGGTGCTTATCTGGTATACTGTGATTATCTACCTCATATATCTTGCAATGCTTATTTACCTTGGAATTCATAATAGGACAGCGTCAGCATTTCTATTTGCGGCAATGACATTAATTGCAATATGCTTAAACGTAGGCTTGGTGTCGATGGTCATTTTTTGTCAGACGCGTTATACAATATACAACATGCCTTTGTTTTATATGAGCCTGCTTTTAATGCTCAGAGAAGTATATAGAATGAAAAAAACATGCGTAACCTTCCGGAAGCCTTAAGGATGGAAGGTTACGCATGTTTGCTTATGATGGCCAAATATGATATAATATTTTGATCTATGCAGCATTATGTAAAATATATGAAGAATAAAGGTAGAACAGAGATGAAACAGCCCAACCTGTTACAGAAGATAAACGAAATTTTTGATAAGAAGCAAAAGCGTCAGCTGGTGCTTCTGGGCTTTATGATTTTTATTGGTGGTTTCCTGGAAACACTCGGTGTCAGCACGATGATTCCGGTAGTTACGGTACTTCTGACTCCGGAGAAGGTGCAGGAATATATTGATAAATATGACTTTTTAAGCAAAATTTGTAACACGTTGCATATTACTAGCGTAAATCAGGTGGCGGTATCTCTGCTTCTTGTACTAATGGCGGTGTATGTCATTAAAAATGTCTATTTGTTGTTTTTGACATACAAGCAGAATACTTTTATTACTCAGAACCGTAACAATATGATCAGCCGTGTTATGGCAGAATTTTTAAATCGCCCATATGAGCAATATCTGGGAGCAGACATTCCGACCGTGTTCCGGATTACGGACAGTGATATTCCACAGACATTTGCACTGATGCTGGCTGTTTTGTCACTGGCTTCTGAAGTGGTAGTGTCCTGTTTGATTTTCCTTGTATTATTGATTCAGAATGTGAAAATGACTTTATTTGTCATGTTTGTATTTGGTGTCCTGACATTGGTCATTGTCAAAGTGCTTAAACCAAGATTAAACCGGATCGGAGCCAAGAATCAGGCGATTCAGTCCAGAATTGCCAAGTGGCGTATTCAGGCAACCTATGGTTTGAAGGATGTAAAGGTTCTGAACAGGGAAGAATTCTTTGTAAGAAACTATTATGAAACGGGGAAGACCGGTGCAAATGTAGCAAGAAACTATGCGGTATTGAATAATACACCACGTCTCTTGATCGAAACGATTTTTATTGTCAGCATGTTGGGTTACATTGCCATTTATATTAATGGTGGTGGAGATGTGTCAGAGATGATGACAACGATCGCAACCTTTGGCGTGGCAGCAATCCGTGTTCTTCCGAGTGTGAATCGTATTAATACTTATATTACGGAGATCGCGTATGCAACGCCGAGCCTTAACTTTGTATATGAAAACCTGCAGCAGGGAATGAAGACAGATGCTATGCTTGCAGAACGGAAAGCCAATTCCCAGAAAGAAAAATTGAAGCTGGATGATAAGATTGAATTAAATCATATCTCTTTCCATTATCCGGATTCGGACAAGAATATTTTCACGGATGCCCATATGGTAGTTCCGAGAGGAAAATCGGTTGGTATTATGGGATCTTCCGGTGCCGGAAAATCCACAATTGTGGATATTTTGTTAGGTCTTTTACATGCGCAGGAGGGACAGATTACCTGTGACGGAGTGGATATTTTTAAGAATTATGAGTCCTGGCTTGCACAGATCGGGTATATTCCGCAGAGCATCTATCTGATTGATGAATCGATCCGCGATAATATTGCATTTGGTATTGATGCAGATAAAATTGATGAGAAGCGTATCTGGGAGGTGCTCGAAGAGGCACAGTTAAAGGAATTTATTGAAGAGCTTCCGGAAGGACTTGATACGACCATCGGAGACCGGGGAATCCGTCTGTCCGGTGGACAAAGACAGCGAATCGGAATTGCACGTGCGTTGTACCATGATCCGGAGATCCTGGTATTTGATGAGGCAACATCCGCCCTTGATAATGAAACCGAGGCGGCCGTTATGGAGGCTGTTAACAGCTTCCATGGCAAGAAGACTATGGTGATCATTGCACACCGTCTCAATACCATCGAGAAGTGTGATATCATTTATAAGGTTGAAAACGAGAAAATTGTGGAGACATCATTATGATAGCTACGGAAATTGGAGTAGGCGACGGACTGGGCAACCAGTTGTTCCGATATATCACCCTGCGCTGTATGGCACTGGATCATGGCATGGATTGGGGAATCGTTGGAAGTGAAACCATGGCCAATAATATGCACAGCAGCTGTGGGCTGTATTTTATGGATCTGGATTATGGAAAAGAAGTTCCTAAGGATCAGATGAAACGTTATAACGAAAAGGAAGACCGGATTTTTATCGGAAATTCCAAGCACGATCTGACCCATGGCTGTTATGTGACCGGAGTGGATGAAAAGCTTCTTCATCCGGAAGAGAATACCCTCTATTGGGGAAACATGCAGGCAGAGCGTTACTATATCAGGCATAAAGAAGAGATCCGGGAATGGCTTAAAGTAAAAGAAGAATATGACTGCAAGGAATTCAGCAGGGACAACCTTTGTATTCTTCACCTGCGCTGCAGCGACTATCTGGACTGTCCCGAGCTGTACCTTCGAAAGAAATACTGGATGGATGGCATCCGGAACATGAAGAAGATCCGTCCGGATATGGAATTTATGATCATTACGAATGATGTGAAAGAGGCATCTCGTATCCTGCCGGGAATACCGGCTTATAATTTTGATCTTGCAAAGGATTATTCCATTATTAAGAATGCCAGGTATTTACTGCTTGCCAATTCTTCCTTTGCGTATTTTCCGGCATTTACCAGTACAACGGTACAGTATATCATCGCTCCGAAGTATTGGGCACGGCATAATGTATCGAATGGCTACTGGGCTTCTGAACAGAATATTTATGAAGGCTGGCATTATCAGGACCGTAAGGGAAAGGTATTTACCAGCGAGGAATGCCGTAAGGAATTAGAGCAGTACAAAGAGACGTCCGTTTTCTATAAAAAGCTGAATGTTCCATTGGATGGCTCACATAAAAAGGTCGAAACCTTAAAAAGTAATATCCGTTATCAGATGTATCATGGTCTGCGGTTATGGCGTGGTTTAAAGAGAAAGGTAAAACTTTTATGGAAAAAAAGCTAGAGCTGCCGAATGTAACATTGGCAGCAATGACAAGCGTAAAACTATATGAAACAGTGAAAGCCCTGGAATACAGTATGCAGGGGATTCATTTCGGTGAAGTGGTGTTAATTACCCATCGCAAACCGTTTTTTTTACCTAAGGGAATTACCTATCGGCATACCGACAAGCTGACGGACATTGACTGCTTTAATTATAAAATCGCCTATGAATTAGGGGATTACATTCGCACGGACTATGTCTTGCTTGTGCATTATGATGGATTTGTTGTGCATCCCGAAAAATGGCAGGATGAATTTTTGAAATATGACTATATCGGGGCACCGTGGCCGATTCCAGCCGATGGAAAGCAGCATTGTTATCATGACATTTATGGGAACTGGTGCCGCGTTGGAAACAGTGTTTCCCTGCGCAGCAAGAGACTTTTGGAGTTCCCTCGCAAGGCAGATTTAAAATGGGAAAAGGATGAAGAGGGATTCTTTAATGAAGATATCTTCCTGTGCTGCCGGCATAAGCATGACATTGAGGCTGCCGGAATGCAGATTGCACCGATTGAGGTCGCAAAATATTTCAGTCATGAACATCCCATTCCGGAGATTGCAGATGTGGATGCACCATTTGTTTTTCATAAATGGTGGGGAAGGAATGAACAGTATCCGAGATTTCAGAATCCATGGACAACAAGATGGCTGAAGTTAAAGGGGCTGATCCGTCCGTTATTATTTTGGAGACATGTAGGAAGGTAAAGGTACACGTATGGTTTATGATTGTATTCCATTCTTTAATGAATTGGATATTCTGAATCTGAGGCTTCATGTTCTGGATCCTTATGTAGACAAGTTTATTATTGAAGAGGCTACAGTAACGTTTTCCGGTGAGCCCAAGGAATTGTGCTTTGAAAAGAATAAAGAGATGTTTCGTGAATTCTTACCCAAAATCGAGTATATTGTGGTAGATAATTCCCCGGTTAATACAACAACACATCTGCGGGATAAATTTCAGAAGAACGCACTGGAAAAGGGACTTGTGGATGCAGGTGAAAACGACATGATCCTTTTAAGTGACGTGGATGAAATCCCGAATCCCAAAGTTTTGCAGGATTTGAAGCAGAATTTTGATCCGGACAAGGTGTACCATCTGGCACAGAGGATGTTTTATTGCTTTATCAATATGGAAGAGGTATCCGGAAATCTGCTTTCCATTACCGGTGAGTTTCCGGGAGTAGAACGGAGAATGTGGCTTGGAACTAAAATCTTTGCAAAACGAAGCATTCCGAAGGACGGAATTATCCAGCTTCGGGAAGCAAAAGTTACGGCACCGAATGCAGTTCGTGTCGCAGATGGCGGGTGGCACTTTGGATATATGGGAAGCCGACATGAGGCAGATGTGTCCAAGAGAATTGGAGATAAAGTAGTTGCGGCGGCGCATCAGGAATACAACAAGCAGGACATTCTGGCAGAAGCAAAATATCGTCTGATGCTGGGAGAAGATATGTTTGGACGGGACGCCCGTTTTGAACGTGTGGAAGTGGATGATACGTATCCAGAATATCTGCTGCAGCATCGGAAGGACTATGAATACCTTATCATGCCGCCGATCAGTAAGGCAAAGCGGAATTATATCAGAATCAGTATGAAAGTGAAGAGATTTTTCCGGAAGGTATGCCGTAAGATGCGAAGAATTTTTCGAAGATAGAAGAAATACGATATTACACTACTGTAAGATACAGGAGGTAATGAATGAATCAGAGAAATAAGATTGCAACAATATATGGATTATGGTTTGCAGACCTTGTCGGAATTGTGATTTCCTTTGTGCTTGCGACTTATATCCGGTTCCGGAATTTCCGGGATATGGAGGACAAGGGGATTCACTTTCAGGTATGTCTCCTGCTTTTGCTTGTCTGTACCATCTATACCTTTTTCCTTGACTGGAACCGGGACTTTGTAAAGAGAAAGACGGCAAAGGAATTTGCAGCCATTGTCCAATATGAAATTATTATGTTCCTTTGTGTACAGCCGATCATGTATTTCCTCAAGTGGTCGGACAAGTTTTCGCGTTGGGTAATGATTATCTTTCCTATTGTGAATATTGCGGTGACTCTGCTGATTCATCTGGGGATTAAAAAGGCGGTAAAGCTTCATTATCAGTCGGAATCCACACGGATTAAAGTGCTTGTCATTACACAGAGGTCACTTCTTACCGAAGTTATGGAGAAGCTCAAAAGGGAACTCGATGTCAGCTATCAGATCGTTGACGCGGTATGTATGGAGGATTTAAAGCCGAACTTTTTGGAAGAAGCAACCCTGATGGCATTGGATGAGGTATTTATCTATGCTCCGGATATGCTGCAGAAGCAGGTACAGGAGATCATAGGAAGCTTTGATGAAATGGGCGTCAATTGTCATTTCTGCGTGGAACTGCCGGGAGCGGACAGCAACCGGACGAAGATCGATAGCTTTGGAAACTATCCGGTTATCACCTATACCAGATTCCGCAGCAGTTATAAACGTCTGCTGATTAAACGTGTAATGGATATTGTAGGAGGCCTGGTTGGTCTTTTGATCACGGCGGTTTTCTTCCCGTTTGTGGCAATTGCAATTAAGCTGGATTCTCCGGGACCGGTGCTTTTCTCCCAGATCCGGATCGGACGGAACGGCAGAAGGTTTAAGATTTATAAATTCCGCTCCATGTACATTGACGCAGAGGAACGGAAGAA
>CAVJLN010000070.1:0-3849 GCA_963650485.1 Bacteroidaceae bacterium | reverse complement strand
TGGCGGTGCTGCCGCAATATCCGATTGTACATGTGAATGTGGCATCGGACAGCAGCTATTACCGGAAATCCCTGTTCATTAAAGCAGCAAAGCGTGCCGGAAAGAAAATTGTGATCCACCAGCATGGCGGCGATTTTGAAACCTTTTATGAAAAGGAACAGAATGAGAGGGGCAGAGAAAAGATCCGTCAGGTGCTTGGCATGGGGGATGTGTTTCTGGTGCTTTCTCCTGTGTTGGAACAGTTTTTTAAAGGAATTCTGGATCCTGACAGAGTCATTCTGTTTCCCAATGCAGTACCAGTTCCTTCCGATATCGAAAAGGAATATGGAAAACAGAGAATCTTGTTTCTGGGAAGACTTTGTAAGGAAAAGGGATTGCGCGAGTTGTTTTCGATCCTGCCGCAGTTACATGAGCAGTTCCCACAGATGCGTTTGCTTTTAGGAGGCATCTGGGAGGACGAAGAACTGCGGGAAGAAGCGGAGAAGATGAAGGAATATGTGACCGATCTTGGCTGGCTTCAGGGGGAAGCGAAGAAGGATTATTTACGGATCAGTGATCTTTTCGTCTTTCCTACTTATTTTGAAGGACAACCGGTATCTGTTTTGGAAGCCATGGCATATCAGTGTGGAATTATTGCAACTAAGGTGGGAGGAATCCCGCAGATGATTGAACCGGAACAGACGGGATTATTAATCGAACCCAAAGATCCGGAGGGATTGAAATTGGCACTGCAGAAATTATTGTCAGATCCGGAATTATGTGAACGCTTGGGAAAGAATGCGAGAGCAAAGGTACAGAAAGAATTTTCCATTGAGATAAGCCTGCAGGAACTTATAAAGATTTATCAGCGATTGGTATAGAATACAGAAATTTTACGGAACCAATATAATGAGTCAGATAAAGTAATATTTTAATGACTTGCTGTAAAACTAAGAAAATATCCGGAGATGTGGTTAGGATGAGCAGTAAAGAAAATAATAAGGTTAGCATTATTGTACCGGTTTATAATACGGTAAAATATCTAAAAAAATGTGTGAACTCCCTGCTTGCACAGACCTATCCGAATGTGGAGATCCTTCTTGTGAACGATGGTTCCACAGATGACAGTGGGGCACTGTGCGACTGGTTTGCCAACAAATATCCACAGATTCAGGCTTTTCATAAAGAAAACGGAGGTCTTGTGTCTTCCTGGAAATATGGGGTGGAACACAGCACGGGTGACTATCTGTGTATGGTAGACAGTGATGACTGGGTAGAACCGCAGATGATTGCGGAGATGATTCCGTATGTGACGGGAAGTAATTCAGAGATTGTATCGAGTGATTATGTTATTGAACGGGACAACGGAACAAGTGAGCCTGTATACCAGCAGCTTGCACCGGGAGAGTATAACCGGGAGACTTTATTAAAAAAGGTACTGCCATTTGTGCTGGGGCAGGAACACCGGTATGTAACGATTTCACGCTGTATGAAGCTGATTTCTAAGAAACTGATCTTAGATAATATGAAATACTGCCAGCCGGATATCCGGATGGGGGAAGACCTGACGTTATTATTGCCCTGCCTGTTGGACTGCGAGCATCTGGTAGTGATGGATCATAAGGCATATTATCATTATCTGTATGTGACAGAGTCCATGGCACACCAGTATGACAAGGGACTTTATGAGAATAACCGGAAACTACGGGGAATTATTCATCATATTTTAGAAGAAAAATGCTGTAATACCAATGAAATCCCTATGCCTGACTATGCATGGATGCTGGATCAGGCAGACCGGGAGTATATTTTCCTGCTGCTGCTTGGCCTTAAGAATGAAGCGAGAGGTAATCCGTCCGGATATAAAAAGAACATTCGGGAGATCTGTAATGCTCCGGAGGTGAAGGCACTGGTACAGAAGACCGTAGTGGAGATCCATGAAAAGTCCAATCTGCTTCTTTATCTGGTGCTTCTGCATCCGAATGCAATTATGATCTGGGTACTGCGGCTGGCAATGATCCTGTATTACCGCTAAAGGCATCGGAGCGCATGAGTAAAAATTAAGCACATTGATTTGTTATGGAGAAACGAATGCAGCCACTGATTAGTGTGATCGTTCCCGTTTATAACGGGGAACGGTATTTGAAAAACTGCATAGAGAGTATCGAGGAACAGAACTATGAACCGTTGGAAATTATTGTGATTAATGATGGTTCTACGGATGGAACTGCAGAGGTCTGTGAGAAGCTTGCGAAAAGCTATGAGAATCTGTCTTTCATCACAACGGAGGATCTTGGGGTGTCGGCGTCGCGGAATCATGGAATTGCACTGGCAAAGGGAGAGTTGCTTACCTTTGTGGATGCTGATGACCGGATACATCCCCAGATGCTGCAGAGATTGTATGAAGCGATGGAACAGACAGGAAGCGACATTGCCGGATGCCGGTTTACTATCTGGAATACAGACCGGGAATGGGAAATTGCAGCCAATTCCGTGCCGGTAAGTGATCAGACTCATAAGCTATATGAGAAACAGGAATATCTAAGGGATCAGATTTTGTGTGGAAACAGCCGGTGCTGGAGCAAATTGTACCGGAGATCTATGCTGGAACAGAGACATACCGGACAGTGGTTTCGGGAGGGAATGACCATCGGGGAAGATATGCTCTTTCTGATGGATCTGCTGCCGGAAACAGGCACAATTGTTGAGATTGATTTTCATGGATATGGATATTACCAGAACCCGCAGGGAGCCATGAACCGCACGTTTCGACCGGAATATATGGATCAGATCCGTTGCTGGGAAATTGCCCGGGAACAGGTACGGAAGCTTCTTCCGGAATGCGAAAACAAGGCAACCTCGATTCTATTAATTTCCATTATGCTGACGGTTGGAAAACTGGCGGGGCTGCCGGGAAGCGAACGAACGCAATATGAGAGCTATGTCAAAGAATGTCATGAAAAGCTTTTAAAGGAACGACAGAATGCAGAAGCAATGGAATTGCTTTCGAAAGGATATCGGATTAAAGTAAGATTTTTTGCGATGACACCGAGGTTATATTTATGGTGTTACCATCTGAAACATTAACGCTTGAAAATTTAGATCATGTTTAGCAGAAGACGTTGTTCATTAGAACAGGAATTTGCAGATTTCTGGTCAACAATTTTATGAACCGGGACTGGGCAGAGAGAAGGAATCATATGAAAGGGAATCACCAGAATCAGATTATTTTATATATGCATGCAGGCAGTGGTAATCACGGCTGCGAGGCGATTGTGAACAGCCTGTGCCACATGATGAAAGAAGATGCCGTACTGGTATCCTACCGGGGGAACGAGGACGAACAGTATAGCCTGAAGGATCTGTGTGAAATCAAACAGGAACGCAGTTTTGGTGAACACAAGTTGGCTCATCTCTTTTATTATGCGTATCGTATGCTTACGAAGGATGCAGCGAGCTTCCTGCGTTACCGTTATGAGGATATTTTCAGGAAACCGATGTCTCCGCTGGCTATTTCCATTGGAGGAGATAACTATTGCTATGACAGCATGCTTTCGGATCTGCGTCTTGCCAATCTCGCTTTTACACAGAAAGGAACGAAGACCGTTTTACTGGGATGCTCCATCGAACCGGAACTGTTGGAGCGTGGACACGGAGCACAGGCAGACCGGATTTTAGAGGATTTAAGCCGTTACCATCTGATTATAGCAAGAGAATCTCTGACGTATAAGGCTCTGTGTGCTGCTTTTGATAATAAATGTAAACCCAGAATTGTTCAGATGCCGGATCCGGCTTTTACCTTGGGCTATGTCAGAAAGAAAGTGCCTGATGGATTCTGGAAGGGCAATACGGTAGGAGTGAATGTTAGTC
>CAVJLN010000069.1:0-12654 GCA_963650485.1 Bacteroidaceae bacterium | reverse complement strand
ACCTCTGTAAAGGTATATTCCTTAACCGGTTCTGCTGCCGGTGTCTCGGCTTCAGGTTCCTTCTTTTTTGCTGCTGTCTTTTTCTTCTTCGGCTCAGCCTTCTCTTCGGACGCTGAGAAAATCTCAGTCAGTTCCTCTGAAATAGCCACCAGGCTTTCGCCGCAGGTCTTTATTTCCTGAAGCACCTGGCTCAGTTCACTCATCTTTGACATACCGCTTTTCCTCCTTCCTCTACTTCATGAATGTCTACCGATTCCACCGTCTGTCCCGGTGACAAGAGATACACCTGTGTGAAATCACCGAACAGGAACTTGATCAGTCTTGTCGGAAGCTTCACGTCAGCGCCCTTAAGCACGTTTCTAGTTCTGCCGTGTGGATCAGATACGTTGATGACAATCTTGTGTTTCAGTGCCATCGCTCTTACCTCGCTTTCTGCAAAGAATTCATCTTCCTTACATGTCACAGGCAAAAAAAATCTGGGAGTTTTTAACCTCCCAGCAAAAAATTTCAAAATATTTTTTAGACACCAGCTTTGATAAGATCGATTACCTTATTACAAATCTGTTTTACATTGGCAGGTGAACAATCCAGAAGCTTAGCAACCTCTGTATATCCACGCTCTTCCAGAAGCACCAACTGATATACCTGCTTCTGTCTGTCAGTCATGGCAGCTACCACTTTCCTTAATCTCTGAACTTCCGGTGATACCTCTTCCTCATCAAAAGGATCATAAGAAGCACCAGCAAGTACATGGCTCTTGTCCACCTCTTCATCATCTTTACCAGCAATATAATCTAATGAAAGATTCCAATTCATAGTGTACTTCTCTCCGGGATGAGCCTCTTCCCATTCCTTCTTAGCTGCCTTCTGCTCTGCAGTCATAGGCGGATGTCCGTTCTTTACATTAATGTAAACCTCATGGTCATCCATCGCATGGAGTGACTTGATCATTACCTCTGTGATTCCATCCTCACCAGGCTTGATCACGTTATAGGCGGTTCTGTAACCACCACGTCCATCCTCAACCTGTACTGGATAACGGTACACCCCTCTGTCTGACTGCTTTGTTTTCTTTACTCTCATAATTGCCTCCTTAGCTGACCTGGAGGCAGTGAGAGCAGGATACCCGGTATAAAAACTGGACCCAAAGTACCCAGTGACCAACAAAAATGCGCAGGAAAACAAGGGTACCTACATTCCGCTTTCAGCAGTTGTCTTTATCACAACTGTTGTCTGCGTTATGTCGTATCCTGCCTCACTGCGCACATGTGGCCGATATGAATTTTTATTTTGAATATCCTCTTGGATACCCATCAGAGCCTGCATCCGAAGATGTAAGTTCTGATCCGTAACCAATTAGTACATTTCCCTGGAAGGACTTATTTCCGATGCCTGCCTCTACTACTTAGGAAAAAACACAACCTCTACTTTCCTAAGCGTGATTTCAAAGGATTTTTCCGGTAAAACTGATTATTTCATCCAAACCGCCCACCTAATGGGTTCTTAGAAAATCTCATCTGTATGCCTAGGTAAAAGTTCAAGCATTTATCCGATAAAAAAACGACCAGGGAACACTCACTCTTGTAAGCATTCATCCTGGCCGTCATGCAGCTCTGTGGACTTGTTATATTTCCATCTCTATGCTATTTACTTCAAACTTGTAGGAATCGAGATGTTTTATTGTTGTCACAATATTATTTCTCTCAATGATCATCTCTCCGCCAATTGGTAAATGAGTTCGAGTTTTCTGTCGTTTATAACTCTGCTCAATCAAACCAGTCTTGGGATCTCCCATTCCAACAAGTTGATCTCTATGATTTCTTAGCTCTTCCATAAGACCTCCTCGTCATCTTGAGTATGTGTACATATACAGGTTAACACTTGCCTCTAAATAATGGCATTGGCTTCCCAATGCCTTTTATGCAGCAATTATTTCTAATTGTTCTAATCTAATTTCCGTAGCCTGTCGCGAAACATTATATATTGATGCGATTCGCTGTATTACCTCGGAATACTCGTCTGAACCATCATTCATTAATGGATACTGTTCGTAACCATATATTCTTTCAATTTCTCTTAAAGCTGTTTTCATAAAAGCTATCTTTGGCATTAGCAGAGCTGCCGCAAGAGAATTTGCTTGCCATTCTTCTCTATCTGTTTCTGTTTCAAAGCGATGTATTTTTCGTTCAATATCAGAAGCCAAAGATGAATTATATGGTTTTCTAAATTCAAACTTTTGATTTGTAGGAGAATGATATGATCGGTGAAGTATCCAGTGTGAAGCTTCATGTGCTAATGTAAATCTTCGTCTCGGCAATGATTGATTTCCACTTAGGGATAAATCAATTAAAATATCTCCTGCTTGCAAATCGATTTTTACAGGATTAAATCCCAAATCATAGCAAGGTACGGTAGCCTCTTCAAATGCTATAAGTCCTAACACACTCTTATCTGCTGTTATATTTTTACTTCTTACAGTTAAAAACAAGCATTCTTTAATCAAGTAATTTATATCAATCTCCTGTTGAAAATCAACCACACCGGGCATGTATTCTTTAAGTACATCCCTTGCGATATCATCAAAATCATTTTTCCCCAATCTATACATTCCATTGGGATACTGTGGGTAATCTAATACCATTTTAATCCCCCTTCTTGCTGTGTGAATTAATATCATCAATAAACGCCTGCCATTTTGCATCTGGAATATCATGATCTCTTGCTGCTCTTAACGCCACACGTGCTAAATCTGATTTTCCAATATAATCAGTCAAATCAGGATACTCGCCATCACGAACTTCACCAACCAAGTCATAATATACATTCATCTCGCTCTCAGGAATCTGCAAAACCTCAGCAAGCTTCTGTAAGTATTTTGAAGGCGGCCATCTATTACCCTTCTCAATGTCGCTTAAATATGCCGGTGCCATTTCAATCTCTGCAGCTACAGACCTCAAAGATTTTCCTAATGCCTCTCTATGTTCTCTGACAAATTTTCCAAATGTCATTCCGTTTTCACCCATTACTACACCTCCATTGTTAATATGCGTATGTGTACATATACATATTAACACCAAGTCAAGAAAAAAGCAATACCTACAGTTTTTTATTCCGTAGGTATTACCATATAAGAAGTCGGACTTAAAATCCATTGATCACTCTCCAAAATATTAGCCGCTGGATTTTGAATTATTCGTGGCTCGTATTCTGGATCATCTACCTTTGACGCATCAATTAAGTAAATGCAATACTTATCCTCATATAGTCTTGCCTTTTCTATTTCATTCTGAGACCAATAAAAATGTGGACTGCCCAAATATGATTTTACCTCGATAAAACGATCTAATTTTTCCGAATCAACTCCATTATATGAAAGAATGTCATATCCTGCAGTCACATCAATAACCGATATTTGCTTTATCTTCGATAAAGTAGGATGTCCTTCTAACCTCTTCGCCTCATATGAAAGCACAAACTGCTCTGCTCGCTCCCCTTGAAGTTCTTGATCCTCTAACTGTTTTTTTAACTTCTCCAGTGACATACCTATTTTATGTTTCTTCTGGTATTCCACAAAAATATCTTCATATTCAGAAGAAATCACCAAATCTCCCGCCTGCTCTCTCAAGGCATGGTACTGCAATAGTATGTTTCTAAACAAGGCTGCCGATACAGAAAAGCCGTAACGTTCAATAGCGTATTCATCACCATTGATACTATAATGAACCGCCGCTGTATCTAACAACGTATCAGAAATAGTTTTCTTGAAGCATAATTTGCATAATTCTTTTTCGATATCACCAGCTTCAATCAACGCTTTCCCTATTTCAGTAGGATACAAATAACCTGATCTTTCTTCAATAACTTCCAGATACTTAAACAGCGATACAGCCGCCGGAAAATTCAGTCTTATATTATTATGTAAGGCACACAGCTTCTGGGCCGAACTCTTTTGAGTTTTTGGATCAGACAGAACTAATTTCAAAAAGTAAGTGATTCCATTCACATCACCTACATTATTATAACGTCTTAGTTCGCTTAGCATAATCTCTCAATACCGCCTTAATGTCTTCATCTCCGTCAGCATCAAGAAAATTATCGAATAATGGAATGGGCATACTCTCGATAATTTCCATCAATCTACGCTCTTTATCTATTAATCGCTGATGGACAGTTCCATCAACCGAATCATTGGAAACAAGATAGTAATAATGCGTCTCTGTGCCTTCTTTTAGTCCATATCTATGTATACGGTCTTTGGATTGTAAGAAATGGGCTGCATTAAACGATCTTTCCAAATAAATAGCATTGTGACATGCTTTGTGTAAAGAAATAGACTCTGATACCGCAAAAGGATTTGCAATTATAACTTTGAATGAGCTATCCGGATTATGGAATTCTTTTACAATTGCTTCTCGCGTTAATGAATACTCTTCATCTTCTTCCGAAATATCATCACCAGCAATTGGCGTTGCTCCATATAGAGTTCTTACAGGAATTCCATTAGCTTCAAGATATTCTTTTAAAAGCTCTATATTATTAATATAACATGCCCAAACAATCACTTTTCCGCCATCAGAAATTATCTTCTCAATAATTTCTTTAGCTTTTTCATACTTAGCAGGAATCTCATTTGTTGAGTACTTCAAGATTTCTTTAAGCATTTCTGAATCATCTTGTACACCATCAAAATCAACATCCTCTATTTTAGCAAAATCTTTTAACGGCTGTGCAAGTAATGCCGGATTCGTGGCTGCCTGCATAAGACGAATCATTCTGGCTTTAATCAGTTCACTTTTGACCTGCGAATCCTTACTCTTCGCAATATCGCTTATATACTGTTTCTCAATGAAATCATATATTTTTCGCTGCGAAGGTTTCATCTCAACCTGTACAGGTGGATGGTTGATTGCAGGAGGAATACCTAAATCGCCTTTTTTTATTCGGATAAAATATGGTGAAATAGTATCTAATAAAGAGTCTACTCTTGGATCATCAACAGTCTTGGACATATCTCTTAATTGGCCAATATGGTACTTTATAATGTTCTTTGTAGGCCAAATAAACTTAAATAAATTAAATAAATCTTCATATCCATTTGGTGCCGGTGTACCAGTAAGAACCACTCTTGACTTACAATTTTCCGCAAGCGCCATAATGCTCTGTGAAATAACGCCGCCCTTAGTGTTCTTAATTTTATGTGCCTCATCAAGGATGACCATGACTCTGTGTTTCTTCAAAAAATATGTCAGTTCATCAACCAATGAGATAACAGATGCATATGAAACCAAAGTAATTTCTGCAGGATTCATCTCATACAGATACTGCTTCTTTTCTTCAACATCTAATTTTCCTGACAATCGCTTCGATGTCGGTTTTCTTCCAAAACATTCTTCATATTCCAGTTCCCATGGAGCGAAAGCGTTTAATGGTGAAATAATAAGAATCCTATCAACCTTTTTAGTGTCACCTTCTGGCAAATTATGAAGGTATGCATAAGCTCCATATACAACACTGGTTTTTCCTGCTCCAGGCACAGAAAAATTACATGCATTTTGAGAAAAAGCAAGATGATATGCAGCTAACATCTGCAATTCATACAAGGTTCGATTCTGCATATTATCTATCAAGGAATCCTTAAATTTCTTAAATTCCTCGATATTACAATCATTATTTCTGATGTCTAAGGCCTTCTTTGAAAACTCAGCAAAGTTTTGCTCTTCTTCATAATATGCCTGGATACCTGAATTAGCATTGCCCTTAATCTCAACATCACACTGCGCATACTTTGCTGCGGTTTTAATTCGATTAATGCACTTTGTTAAATCATTACCGACCTCGAACTCTAAACAGTCAGCCTTTATTTTAAAGACGGCATTATCCTTCAACAGACGCATAGCACGCCTGTTGGAAGTGATTTTCTCTATATTTCCTGTAACATACACTAAATCTTCCGATTCATTTGTATCTACTTGTATTACTGCCATCTACATTACCGCCTTAACCATTAAAGATATCCGAATACTTCTTCGCCATCTCTATGATACTCTGAAGATATTCTTCTACTCCAGAGTCGCCCTTAAATGAAGGCTGAGTTGTATCAACTGAAGATAGTGCAGAGTATGCCTTCTGAAGAAGTTTCATAGGTTCAGCTGCCTGCTGCTTGTTATTCAACTTATCTCTGGATCTATTAAAATTCTCATTGAGAGCCTTAGATACTTTGTCCTTCCAAGCAGTATCTCTCGCTCTCATCATTCTCTTTAAGTCGCCATCTGGATTATCACGAATTATATCATCTACTGATTCTTCAGTAACTTCGTCTACAACAGCAAAATGATCCTCAGAAAACTGCTTCCATATCTCTTCATTTGCAAATAAACTTGCATCAGTTTGAGTCTTTGTAGGTTTTCTGATAATATCACGGAAATCAACCTGATCAATCCCGAGTCTGATGTAATCAAACGCCACTGCCTTGAGGTTAGAAACATCTTCTTCTACATCATAGCCCCACATTTTTGTCACACCGCCACTCTTGTATCCCCTTAATGCCGATTCAAGTTTCTGGAACGGATCTTCTGTTTCCTCTAACATCGTGTAGATGCCAGTATAGCCATAGGTATCAAGGTACTCATTCATAAGATCAAGAATTCTTAAATACCAGGAAACATCCTTTGCTTTAACGCCCATAAAATTAGCAATTTCACTGTCTGAGAATCCTTCATCTCTTAAATCTCCTGCCTTCAAGTATTTCTCAATTGGGCCATAATCAACCTTGGCATCCTCACCCATCTGGTAAGTTGTCTCAAGTCTAAGTATTTCTTTACGATCAGCATCAATTGGAAGAATAATGGCCTCAAAATACTGAGTATGCTGCTTTGTATTTGCAGGAATAGTATCATCACGCCAAATATTATTAAGAAGGCTAGCTCTTCTATTACCATCGATAATTTTACCATCTGCTGTAACAATTCCATAACGCTGCTGGTGATCCTCAAGAAGGCTTTTCTTTGTACGTTCGTTGGCGTCTGGTTTAGAATTCCATAAAAACTTCTCTATGATTGCAACATCTTCAGCATCATCGGGATCCAGAACATGATGCTGTCGCTCATAAGATTTTACTTCTGCACCAATTCTTCCGTTATACGGATTATATGTAAGAATACTTAATGGAATGCTATACACATCAAATGTGGTTCTTTCACCATGATAAGTAAGCTTAACACCGGTCATCGTTGGAGTTCCCTGTTTAATTTTTTCTAATTCAGCTTTTCTCTGCTCTGTGTTCATTCGTCTACCTCACTATCTTGGCAAGTAATACTCAATTACTTCTTTTATTTTCTCTAAAGTATTCAGGTTTACTAAATAGTCAGAACTTCTATGTATCTTATTTAAGTCAGACTGTCTTGCCACCCATCCTGCGCCATCAACAACGTTGATATAAATGATTTTCTCGTCGTCTGGTTTTTGGTAATTTTTCTCACGTAAAATGTTACAAAGTGCTTCTGTTTTTTCAGCATATTTTGTTTGCGCACTCGATGTTGTGATTCCATAGGTAACATCAATCAATATTCTTGGATGCTGAATATCTGGAATAGCGATAGGAATCACCCTGCCAGCCATTGGCACTTCTTCCTTTGAAGTAGTAGTTAATCCCTCAACATCGCAAAGTCTTTTCACGTACTGGTATACACGGTTATAGAAACTGTCGCCAATTTTATTATTGTATCGACCTTCATACCCTTGTCTTACCAGTCTTCTAATATCATCGTCATTTGCAATTCTGCCCATTGTATTAGCATCTATCGCAAAATTTGTCAGATAAAATCCTGGTATTAACTTCTGATATACTTCTAAACGAGCACCGCTCTGCAACAAATTGCAAACTTCATCCATCCATTCAACTGAGGCGATCATTTGATTTCTCAACCCGGTTAATGTCCACTCTCCAGTTGGCATGTACCCCTTTTCAACACGTAGCATCGTAATAATTCTTTTGAATTTTTCTTCAGAAATATTCATAATGCTCGTGATTCTATCTAATGATTTGGGATTAGACCTAATATAGCTTTTAAGTCCCTCTTCTGTTGTAATCCCAAGAAGTTCGGATTTGATTTCCCTAACATCCCTTTCCACTTCAATGTCAAACTCTTGTTCCAATTCATCATCGATATAGAACATCGTCGTTGACTTAATAAAATCTTCCACTGACTGGGCTTTTGGTTTATTATTTGGCATCTGTCTCTCCCTCTATCGATTCAAGGTGATTTGTATAACTTGCTGCTACTCTTTCTGCTACTGCCTGAATAACTGGTACGCAAACAGTATTTCCTAACAAATCAAAACCTGCCTTTCTTCTTTTGCTTTCAGTGTCATATATTTCAAGAGAGTACTTTTTCGGATAACCGAATAATGCTAATCCCTCATTTAATGTAAGTCTGCGAATACCATTACCATCAACAACTCCAACCCTCTCCATATCCATTGCAACCATGGTAGGTGTAGCCGTAAGAGGATCAAGTATCTGGCTGAATTCAAAGCTCAATTTTCCTGTAACTATGTTATAGCCCTTTGGTTTACTTTCATCAGGCACACGCTCTGACGAAGATCGTCCATCTTCATTTGTAATAGTTACTTTCTTTTTAGGATGCTCATATACCAAATACCCAAGTTCAAGCAAATGTTGCAACATATCTTCCAACAGATCAGAATCATAAAATGTTCTAATCTGTTCGACTGTTAATGGCATACCATCCATCCAATCAATACCAATTACTTCTGCCCAATGTTTTTTTCTTCTCTCTTTAAGCAGACGATTAAGTAAATTCTTCTCAGCAACAGTTGTCTGACCTCTTATACCCAGTTCCCAACTATGAATATTGTTCTCTCCGCCTCGCTTGTCTTTTATGGATTTTCCATATAATTCTTGCGGCTGATATATTGCTAATAAAGCCTGAGTAAACGCATCATCCACCGTAGGCAACCCATTTTCCTGGATTCTTCCAAAAGACTTGGTTTTCTTCTTAAAATTATCCAGTGAAATCTTATCTTTTAAGGTTCCAACAATATATATTCTGTTACGTGTCTGAGCCAGCCCAAAATTCTTGGCATCAAGCACCTTCCAGTTTACTTCATATCCCATAGTCTCAAGAGAATGTATTATCGTACTCAATGTACGGCCGATTTTATCTGACGCATTCTCTTTATCGTGTGTAACAAGGCCTTCTACGTTTTCCAGAATAAATCCATAAGGTTTCTTGTCTCTAAGAATTCTCTCCACCTCAAAAAATAGAGTTCCGCGTGTATCTGCAAATCCACGCTGTTTACCAGCTACACTAAATGCCTGGCAAGGAAATCCTGCCAATAAGAAATCAAAATCTTCAATGTCCTTTGTTGCAATCTTAGTGACGTCTCCTTCTAAGACTTCTCCCGGAAAATTCAACTCATGAGCCTTTATTGCAGCTTCTTTAATTTCTGATGTAAGAACACATTTTGTATTGTAGCCGGCTTTTTTGAAGGCCTGCTCAAACCCAATCCTAATACCGCCCATTCCTGAAAATAAATCTATGAACTTAACCACCTTTTTAGGCATCGGTTTATTCCTCCTACTTTAACAATAATTTTTAATGCATATAAAGGTCCTGCAACCAAGGGAAAACAACTCAATTACAGGACTTTTCCACATCCAATTCTTCAGCTCTCAGCTTTTGCTAACAGTTTCTCAAAAAGCAAATTCAGATTGGTATGTCTATGTAACGAATTCTTATCTTCTTTAATATAATTCCATGATTCTTCATAACTCATACCCTTTACTGCTCCTGGATCATCAGAAATTTCTTTAATGAACCCTTCAACATCACCAATATATGTTCTCGCAAATGTATCAGCCAATGAACGTTTCATACGATAGTCTAAATTAGCTGATCGATGAAGGTAATGATCCAAATTACAAGAAACATAGTATACCGAATACGGAACTGTTTTCTGCTTAACTTTTATAGTTTTGCAAGAACTTAAATAATCCAAATTCTCACTTTTTTGCTCGTTCCTCTTAACAATCTTATCCACATCCAAACAAGCAATCTCATCATCCTTATAATAAGGAGAATCTTCTTCAGATAACGATGAATCTAAAACCACGCATTCATCTGGGATATACGCTCCATCTGTATCGACAATTTGAATTATCTCCGAAATATCCTTTGGTAATATTTTCTCTTTATCAAAGAAATCATCCAGGAACAATTCATAAATCGCTTCTTCGATGTTGCTTGGATGTACCCAGTAACGCTTTCCTTGCTTATTCACATAATTTGTAGATGTGATATCTCCACCCTTTTCTTCCTCTTCTTTTCTAATTATAGGAAAATAGACTTCAATATCCTCATCTATCTCATCATATAATTCAGGAATGGCAAGTTGAAGCGCCTCTCGATCAGATTTACCTTCTACAAGGAACAAAACAATCTTTCTCTTTGGCCTTTTTCCCATTAACGCTCTCCTCCTGCCTTCTTCAACGCAGCAATTATCTTAAAGCGCTTGGTTTTATTGTATATTTCTTCTTCCTGCTCACACAGAATTATTTCTCTGAAGTAGGTGTCTCTCAAATTATTTGTAGCAGAAATATTTTTCAGTCTAATATACCTGTTATCTGGATTAGTCGTTGTAAAGTATAAGAACTTTTTATCAATTACTTCCAATGGTCTGAGATTATGAGAAGTAAAGATAAACTGTCCTCTTCCAGACTCCTCAAGTGCCTGAAGAATTTCTCCGAGCAAGTATTCGAAAATACCTGCATCAAATTCATCAATTGCAACAGTGACCGACTTTTGATTGAATGCCGCAATTATCAAACTTAATACAGAAATAATCTTTCGTACTCCATCAGACTCATCTCTTAGTGGCAACTCTTTTCCATCTCTATAAGCTGTCAACATCATTACTGTTGCCGGATCGCCATCTTTGTCCAATGTCTGCGAAAGTTCTTTAAATCCGATAGCTAAACCTGGTACCAATTGACCTAACACCGAACTAATATTATTTAAATCAGCCCTTAAATCTTCCACCATCTCTGTAGGAATTACTTCCGGTCTTTTTGCGTTGAACATCATCTGTCCATCAGTTGTGTAAATAGGAAGCGCAAAATTAAGGCGAATAAATCCCGAAGATTTTGTATCAATCACATATAGATAATGACGTGCATACAATCTTAACTCTACAAGCACCCTAAAGAAAACAGACTTGTCGTCATTTTCCGAAAACAGTTTCAACGTGTCATGCATAAAAATAAAAGACCGTGACTTGCTACGTGCAAGTTGTTTATTTACTTCTAATGCAACCAATACCTTTTTCCCGCCACCTGCAATTTCTTTTCTTTTTGTTGTTGGCACAAAGGCATCTTCTTCTGAAGAAGTATCAATTATCACCTGACGTTTAGATGCGTCTTCCCATAGTAATGAAAACTTCTCATCAAAAATAATGACCTTGCAGTCTTCATCCGGAATATCGAACTCATCTGGTGCACCCTTGTATTTTTCATCTATCTCTTCCTTAGTCAATGCAGCACTGGACATGCAGAATGAATAAGTCGCCTCGCGTATAACTCCGTTTTCATATTGCAAATCAAAAACAAATTCCAATTTAGCAAAATCCTTACCAACCGCAACGCAGTCTGCATATATGCTAGGCACAGAAGCTCCAGCCATAAGACCTTTTAAAATGGAAAGTGCTTCGATAAAAGATGTTTTTCCAGATCCATTCTGTCCATATATGCCTAAAATATCCGATTCTGTATCGCATGGAATGAATTCACGACCACAATTGAATGTAATCTCCCCATGTCCAACACTCTTAAAATTATCTAATACTACTTTTTTTATTCTTACAGTCGGTAAATTATTACCATGCTCTTCAGTAATAAATGACTGTTCTGTAATTTGTCCCATTGTGTTCACCTTTCCGTAAATACTTTTACCACTATAATGCATTATACACCTTCCTCACAAAAAGTCAAGCAAAATCTCATTTTTATATTTTTTACTCGTTTTTTCTGTTTTGATTGCACTTTTATGTGATTCTATTACAAACATATGCCTCGAACTCAAAAAAATACCTGGAATCGTCGACCAACTTTCCAGGTATTCCTCAATATTATTTTCTTCCATTCATCTCCCATTTATCATGTCCCTTAATTCCTCTCACCGCCTGCCTCAGTGTATTTGCTCTGGCATGCTGGTGATAAGGATGAGACGCCTTATGCTTATGAAACACAACCACGGATCCTGCCGCCGGCCACTCGCAATTGTGGATGTACCATATATGCCCAGTGTTCCTGGACATAATGGTCACATCGTAATCGCTGACGGCAATGATGCTGAAGTACTTCGGATCCAGGCACTTCAGATCTTCTGTATTAAACACTCTGCACCGCCTTCCCTTCAAACCATGCAGCCAAAGCCTGCTCCACCACCGCTGCCATCTGCTTCGAATCCATTCCGTCAAAATACCTGCTACAGATTGCTTTCGGAAGCTTCAGATTCACACCGGCATTTCCATCGGAATGCTTTATCTGCAGAGCCTCAAGGATTTCTGCCATCTTTTCTTCAGTCAGATCTCCGGATGCCTTGCGAAGCTTCTCTGCATATACCGGCTTGATCTTGA
>CAVJLN010000068.1:7105-12697 GCA_963650485.1 Bacteroidaceae bacterium | reverse complement strand
TTTACAAAATCTGCCAAGTTCCTTATGGATTCAAGTATAATCTGCTCCAGTACCATATCACGGATATAGTGAATTTGGCACTCACCTCTGCCGCTTTTGTAATTGGAGCATCGCCAAAATTCTTGATTTCGTTTAAGGCTTTTCGCC
Source organism: Bacteroidaceae bacterium (assembly GCA_963650485.1). Lineage (GTDB taxonomy): Bacteria > Bacillota > Clostridia > Lachnospirales > Lachnospiraceae > Suilimivivens. The sequence goes on along the minus strand of CAVJLN010000068.1, from coordinate 12,550 downwards.
GCACAAAAGTGTAATTTAGCTCCACAATCAGGACAATATACCAAACCTGAAAACAAGCTTTGTCTTCCTGTTGCTGTAGGACGGCGGCGGTGTTTTCTCAGTTCCTGTACTCTAAGCCACTGTTCTTCAGATATAATCGGTTCTTGCATATTAGGAATCGGTCAGCTTCATCTTTCGCAGGATGAATTCTGGCTGATGCCGTTCGGTCTGTTTATGGATTTGTGGGAATGCCACAGGCAGTATAACGGCATCTCTCCGATCTCTTTCCCGATCTCTTTCCCAATCTTCTCGCCGATCTCCCGTTCATCCCTCCGGATCAGCTCCATTTCACGTTCTTCATCATATTCAAAAATGCTCATCTTGACTACCTCTGCTCTTTGCTTTAACAAAAAATCCTTCAATATATCATGCCGGATACAGTACTCAATCGCTTCTTCCACTGCCTGTTCCAGCGGCATACCTGCAGTTTAAGCAATAAATGTTTTACCTGTCAACCCCAATTTGAGCAATCACTGTTACAGCATATGAGCCCGTAGCTCTGCTCCGCTCTGTCTGCAAAGATAAGCCGGTGCCACATCGAACACGGTCTTGCAGCCCTTCTGTCCTTCTTTATTCATGCGGTAAGCAGCTCTTGCATAGGCAACCAGTACACTGGCTGTAAATTCCGGATTGGAATCCAGCTTTAAGCTGTACTCAATGATATGTTTGTTCTCATCGTTCCAACCGGTCGCTCCACTGCGGATAACAAAACCGCCATGGGGAATTCCCTTGTGATCACGATCCAGTTCTTCCTGGGTAATAAAATGTACCGTTGTATCATAGTCCGCAAAGTAGTTCGGCATTTCCTTGATTTCCTTCTCGATTCCGGAAAGATCTGCTCCCTCTTTTGCTACTACGAAACATTCTCTGGTATGCTTCTCACGGGTAGTAAGCTCCGGTGTCTCTCCGTTACGGACCTTTTCCAGTGCTTCCGGAACCGGAATGGTATACTGTCTTGCATCTGCAACGCCTTCGATCCGGCGGATTGCATCGGAGTGTCCCTGGCTTACACCCTTTCCCCAGAAGGTATAATCCTTACCGTTTGTTAAGATCGCATTAGCATAAACACGGTTCAAAGAGAACATGCCAGGATCCCAGCCTACAGAGATCATTCCAACCTTACCGGATTCCATCGCTGCACGATTTACATTCTCAAAATGCTCCGGAATCTTTGCATGGGTATCAAAGCTGTCAATGACATTGAAATACTTCACATACTCCGGTGTCTGTACCGGAAGATCTGTTGCACTTCCACCACAGATGATTAATACATCAATTTCATCCTTATAAGCCAGAAGATCATTGACCGAATGAACCTCTGCACTGTCTGTCAGAATTCCTACGGTAGCCGGTGCACGTCTTGTAAAAACAGCCTTCAGCTCTAAATCATCATTGTGCTTGATCGCACACTCGACACCTCTTCCGAGGTTGCCGTATCCTAATATACCAATTCGAATTGCCATTATTTTCCTCCTATAGTAGTACTTTTCAGGAGCACTATACTACCTGTTTCAATTTCCGTCAATCATCTTTTGCGGATTTGCAAAAATCTGGATCTTCCAGCGATAGTAAAAATTACCGTTGTTTTTCATATAGACAAAGCAGCTTCCACAATCCAGGACAAGCAATAATACCAGCAAAACGCTCACCATCCGGAGCGCTCTGTTATCCACTCTCGTAAGCCATTTCATAGCAGGCGTGTACACAATTCCCATAAAAAATACAATCAGAAACGCAAAGGAAACACTCGTCGGAAGGGACGTATATCTCGTAATATGCAGCGGCAGGGTCTCATAACTCCAATAATAAAGCCGGCATACCTTTTCTACCACGTATCCGGTCAGAATTTCAACTGAGCATACCACGAAAAAGGAGGTCAGAAAATACAGACTGATCCTCCCTAGTCTGGTCCAGCCTCTTCCGAACTGCAAAATCCCCGTAAGCTGCTCTGGGGTTCCCATAAACCGGTAGATCAGCAGCACCATCACTCCATATCCTATCAAAAACGGTGCATTCATATTCCGGTTATCTGCAAACCCTTCGGTCAGAACGATCCAGGTATTCTCGATCAGAAATCCAAGGAGTGACACAAACGTGAGCATCACCGCATAGGCTGAAATACTATATGGAATTGTTTCCGTCTTTGCTTTTTGTTTCGCATCCATTCCCTTTTTCATCTTGGAATTAGGATGTGCGCAGAATCCGGAAGTTATTCATGCAGCTTTCCTTTTACCCATGAAATAACTTTGGAATATAAATCATGCTCTATGTCCCCTTGAATCCAGTCATTCATGATCCATATTGCCTTAATTTACATATTTCTCAGTCGTTATCAAACAAGATACCTCGAAATGAGATACAGCAAAAACAAATGCACCGGATAGAACGCATAGAAGAAATACTTCATGGAAAGTCCACGTTCCCCATTATACTTCTTTACCGGAATCAGTGTAAAGAAGCTGGTAATTTCAATATAATTAAACACCGTAAGTGCAATACATCCGGCAAGGACGCTCTTCACATGATTCCTACGGAATGCATACATCAACGTAATTGTCACAATCCCGAGGGCTGAATAATCGGTATGTAAAAGATCTGCCACAAGTGCTCCCAGTGCCAGAATCGTCATATCCGTACAAAGCACCTGATAGGAAGCCACACTCTTTCTGTTCATATAAACCGCTGCGTAAAGAAGAACCGGCACAAGAATTCCGATACTCCAACAGATCCTGTCCGGAAATACTCCGATGTGTTTCAGGATCATAGCCCGGATGACAACCGCCGGAAGTATCATTCCCGTAATTCGGAATACCCAGGCTAAAACCTTCGTCCCGCTATTTTTCCCGAATTCTTCTGCATGCCGGCTTACAAATTCATAACCGCACATGCACAGCAGTCCGATAAACAGCGTAAAGAATACGTTCTGATAATATGGATAAAGCACTCCGCCGATCATCGGCACATCTCCCATACCTCTTGTAATCGCCAGATCAAACGGAACCTCGGAAATCAATGCAAAGAGCAACAGATTTCTTCCATATTTCAGACGGCTTCTGGTATGCAAGAATCCTTCAATGAGCAGAAAGCAGAAAATCGGAAAACCCATTCTTCCAATCAACCGCATGATCATATCCATGAGATAAAGCACTCCATATTGCGCCATGAATTCCTGCAGTCCTTCCTGCGTCTGCATGGCCTGTGCCATTCCGAGATCCGATAATTTTCCTTCCAGTACAACTGCTCCGACGTGATCGATAAACATGGTCGTAATGGCAATAATTTTAAGTGTGCTCCCCGGGATTCCCTTTTTCTTACCGACTTCCTTCGATATACTGACTGCCTGTTCCATTTTCAATTCCTCTTTTCATCTAATTTGCTGTTTCATCTCTTACCGATCCGTGATCTCACTGTGAAGTTCCTGTAAGGACTTCAGTTCCTCCAGCTTATGTGTCTTCACATAATGGATTCCTTCTGCCGTTGCCTTTGCTGCCGCAACGGTTGTAATATAAGGCACTTTCGCCTTAATTGCTGCCTTACGCAGATAGCTGTCATCCTGTACCCCGCTCTTGCCGATCGGAGAGTTTACGATAAGCTGGATCTCTCCATTTGCAATCATATCCGAAATATCCGGGCGTCCTTCGTAGAGCTTATTCACCTTAACAGCCGGAACTCCTGCAGCGGTAAGATAATCAAATGTACCACTGGTTGCCACAAGCTTAAATCCATCTTCCACAAGACTCTTCGCTACTGCAGCCACTTCGTTCTTATCCTTGTTGTTTACGGAAATCAGAACAGTTCCTTCTAACGGAAGCTTGGACTGTACGGCTTCCTGCGCCTTGAAGAAGGCCTCTCCGCAGGATACGGATAAACCAAGAACCTCTCCGGTAGAACGCATTTCCGGGCCGAGTACCGGGTCAACCTCTTGGAACATATTGAACGGAAAAGCTGCTTCCTTTACACCATGATAAGGAATGTTCTGCTCCTTCAATGCAGGCACCGGTGAAGGACGGCCTGTAATTTCAGAGGTAATAATATCGGTTGCAATCGGTACCATACGGATGTTACATACCTTGGAAACAAGCGGTACGGTACGGGATGCTCTCGGGTTTGCTTCCAGAACAAATACCTTGCCTTTTTCAATCGCATACTGCATATTCATAAGTCCCTTGACATGCATTTCTTCTGCAATCCTACGGGTATATTCTTTAATGGTCTTCACATTCTCTTCGCTGATGTGTACGGAAGGAATGATACATGCAGAGTCACCCGAATGAACACCGGCAAGCTCAATATGCTCCATCACTGCCGGAACAAAGGCATGTGTTCCATCACTGATCGCATCGGCTTCACACTCTAAGGCATGATTTAAGAAACGGTCAATCAGAATCGGACGATCCGGTGTGACACCGACAGCAGCTTTCATATATTCTGCCATGCTTTCATCATCATAAACAACCTCCATGCCACGTCCGCCAAGGACATAAGAAGGACGTACCATAACCGGATATCCGATGTTGTTGGCAATCCTGACGGCATCTTCTACGGTAACGGCCATTCCGGATTCCGGCATCGGAATCTCTAACTTTTCCATCATCGCTCGGAACAGGTCACGGTCTTCTGCAAGATCAATGACTGCCGGTGCGGTTCCCAAAATACGGACACCGTTCTTTTCCAGTTCTGCTGCCAGATTAAGCGGTGTCTGTCCACCAAACTGTGCAATGACACCGAGCGGCTTTTCTTTCTTATAAATGCTCAATACATCTTCCAGTGTTAGCGGCTCAAAATAAAGCTTATCGGAGGTATCATAGTCGGTAGAAACGGTCTCCGGATTACAGTTCACGATAATGGTTTCGAAGCCAAGCTTCTTAAGCGCCATAGCCGCATGTACACAGCAGTAGTCAAATTCGATACCCTGTCCGATACGGTTCGGGCCGCCGCCTAAGATCATGATCTTCTGCTTATCGGATACCGGATCCTTGTCCGTTGCATTGTAGGTGGAATAATAATAAGCGCTGTCTTTCGTTCCGCTTACATGAACCCCTTCCCATGCTTCTTCTACACCGATTGCAATACGATGGCTGCGGATTTCTTCCTCCGGAATCTCCAATAACTGGCTTAAATACTTATCTGAGAAGCCATCCTTCTTTGCAGTGGTTAACAGCTCATCGCTCAGCATTTCACCCTTATGCTTTAAGATTTCTTCCTCTTCTTCTACCAGCTCCTTCATCTGTTCGATAAAGTATGCCTTTACCTTCGTCAGTTCGAATATTTCCTCTACGGCTGCACCCTTACGAAGTGCTTCATACATCAGAAAGTGACGCTCACTTGACGGAGTGGCCAGTCTCTTTAACAACTCTTCCTTCGATAACTGGTCAAAGTTCTTCGCATGTCCCAGACCATAGCGTC
>CAVJLN010000068.1:0-6778 GCA_963650485.1 Bacteroidaceae bacterium | reverse complement strand
GGTCGGTAACCGGATCATGTGCGAACTGTACGTTCGTTCCGCCAATCACCTGTACGGATTCTACGATCCGGTAAGCCTGCTCCTGTAATCTCTTCTGGCATTCCTCAGAAATCGTCAGCATCGGAGCTGCACAGAAAGAGTCACCGGTGTGCACACCGAGCGGATCAATGTTTTCAATAAAGCAGACGGTAATAATGTTGCCCTCTGCATCCCTTACTACTTCCAGCTCTAACTCTTCCCATCCTAAAATGGATTCCTCTACAAGTACCTGTCCGACAAGGCTGGCCTGAAGACCTCTTGCACAGACGGTCTTTAATTCTTCTTTATTATAAACCAGACCGCCGCCGGCACCACCCATGGTATAGGCCGGACGTAAAACAACTGGGTAACCAAGCTCCTTCGCAATAGCAAGCGCTTCTTCAACGGAATAAGCAACTTCACTGCGAGCCATCTCGATCCCCAGTTTGTTCATTGTCTTCTTAAATTCAATTCTGTCTTCGCCACGTTCAATCGCATCTACCTGAACGCCAATTACCTTCACCTTGTATTTTTCAAGGATTCCCGCCTTGTTCAACTCGGAACAGAGATTCAATCCTGACTGACCTCCTAAATTAGGAAGTAATGCATCAGGCCTTTCCTTTGCAATAATCTGTTCCAGGCGATCTACGTTCAACGGTTCGATGTACGTGACGTCTGCGGTTTCCGGATCCGTCATAATGGTTGCCGGATTGGAATTCACTAAAACGATTTCATATCCCAGCTTCCGCAGTGCCTTGCACGCCTGTGTGCCGGAATAATCAAATTCGCATGCCTGCCCGATGATAATCGGACCGGATCCAATAATAAGTACCTTATGAATATCTGTTCTTTTTGGCATTGTTTTCCCTCCTCTTTTGCTCACTGTGAATGATTCTATCATCTGCCATGCAGCAGTGTCAATTGAATTTTGATTCATGTTCCTACGCAGCCAGACAGCAAATGTCCGGCTGCGCAAGAACAGTTACTCCGGAAGATACCACTGCAGATCTCTGGCAGGAATCACCTCGTACTGATCCGGTCCCTCACCCTTGCGCAGGTACACGTTACGAATGCCTGCCTGAATGATCTGGCGGGCACATAACGGACAGGGCTTTGCCGGATGAATGGAATTATCCTCCGGGTTGATACCGGTAAGATACAGGTCTGCTCCCAGTGTCTGCTCTCTTGAACAGTTCAGCAACGCATTGGCCTCTGCATGAATGGCGCGGCACATTCCATAACCTTCCCCCTGGTGCATGTTCCGCTGCATACGGGGACATACCCCGATGTCACAGCAGTTTTCATAGCCTCTTGGCGAACCGTTATAGCCTGTGGAAATCACAGCATCATCCTTAACAATCACAGCCCCGTACTTTCTTTTCAGACAGGTACTGCGATAGGCAAAGTTTTCCGCACTGTTCAAATACATATCTTCTTTGGAAATACGCTGTCTTCCCTGTGGTTTAATCATTGCTCAGCTTCTCCTTAAAGAATGCGATCATATCATCCCAGATTTCCTTCTGGAAGAATCGTAAATCGGCATGGTCTGCGCCATCTACTTCAAGTAAGGTAACATCACAGCCGGCTTTCTCCAGGACATCATGCAGACGCACTCCCTGTTCAAACGGAACACACTTATCATCATTTCCGTGAATAATCAGAAACGGAGGTGCACTCTTTGATACATAATGTAACGGCGAAAGCTTCATGGCATCCTTTTTGAAGTGATAAACATTCTTTCCTAAGAACATCGTTTCCCAGGTAGCTGCTGCCTCTGCCTCATTGTCCATGCCCGGCATGGTGGTAAGATCCACTACCGGATACCACGGGCAGGCTGCCTGAAGGGCACTGGATTCCTCCAAGTAAGCCCCTACATCAAACTTCTTATCCGTTGCAAGTGCAGCAAGACTAGCCAGATGACCTCCGGCAGACTCTCCGGAAATACCGATATGCTTCTTATCAATATGGTAACGGTCTGCATAAGCACGCAGATAACGGATTCCGGCCTTCACATCTTCAAGAGCTGCCGGGAACGGCTCTTCATTGCTTGTACGGTACTGCACACTCGCTACAACAAAGCCCTTGCGTGCCAGCTTACAAAGGTATGCCAGATGTGCGGATTTATCCATCTTTATCCACGCTCCGCCACAGACCCATACAACACAAGGGTATAACCGGGTTTCATCCTCCGGATAAATAATATCCATCTTCAAATCCATACGGGTATGTCCGTACCAGGCATCCACCTGTGCAAAGGACACATCCGTTGTCACAGCATACTGCGGTTTTTTGACTGTCACTTCTATTTTCTTTCTCATCTGTTGTTTCGCTCCTTCTGTTCTTTCCGTGCTTTCTACTTCTTAGTTCTTATTCAGGCATTTCAGCCATGCCCATTCATAAGCTATTCGATTGCACAGACTGATTAAAATATATATTACTTTTATCTTAGCCGTTTCATAATAAGAATGCAACCGGATTTTGTTTTATCGTTCTGCAAAAATATTTTATTGTTTCTCGATAAATAATTATTGACATTCGCAAACCAGAGTGTTATATCTATGGTAAAGTTCATCATACAAAGCATGTGAATTATGATATGAAAAACTGAAACCCGAAAACGATTTATGCCAACAACGGAAAGGAACCTTCTATATGAAAAACAAACTTACTCTTTTTACCAAATGGTTACTGGATTTCATGTATTATACCGGGATGCTCATTACCATACTTGTTCCTGTCATTCTTTATTGTTATGGAAAATATGACCCGTATTTCAGAGTACATATTTTATCCCTCAGCGTCATTTTCATGCTATCCGGAATCCTCGCTGTCTTAATCATCCGTGAGCTGCGAAAGATGTTTCGGAGTGTCTTAAACGACAACTGCTTCATCCATGAAAATGTCCGAAGCCTTGACCACATGGGTACCTATAGTTTTCTGATTGTCCTGATTACCTGCTGCCGCCTGTTCCTTTACCTGACTCCTGCCGTGCTGGTCATCATTCTGACCTTCCTGATTGCAGGACTGTTCAGTAAAGTGCTGTCCCAGGTCTTCGACCGGGCAGTCACCTACAAGCTCGAAAACGATCTGACCATATAAGAACACGGATTCTGTTTTTACATAACAATGAACGGAGGTAGACAATACATGGCAATTATCATTAATCTGGACGTCGTGATGGCAAAAAATAAGATCGGATTAACCGAGCTGGCAAATGAAGTGGACATCACCCTTGCCAACCTTTCCATCTTAAAAAACAACAAAGCCAAGGCCGTCCGCCTTTCCACCTTAAATGCCATCTGCAAGGCATTAAACTGCCAGCCCGGCGATATCTTAGAATATGTTGACGATCCGGAAGATGACGCTTCCTGCGCTCTTCCGGAAAACAAAGACGAAATGTAACGGTGAAGATACTAAACAGTTACGGTAACTATTCAGAATAGTTACCAGTTATGAATAAATTTCCAAGGAGGAACTACCATGGAACCTGTTAAAACAACCAAAACCACAACACCTTTAAATCCCCTCTTTCCGGTTATGGAAATCGGCAGCCTTCTGTATGCCCTGCTTTATACCATCTGCCTGTACCATAATCCATCCGGATTAAGCTACCCTTTTTACATCGGCGGAACGTGCTTGTTTTTCTGCTTCTTTTTAAAAAAGTGCAATCGTACCTTAAAACCCATGACGGTCTTCGATCTCATTAGCCTAATGCTGCTTGCACTCTCTGTCTGCTCCACGGATTCCGCCTACCTGATCCTGCTTGGGAAAACTCTGATCCTTTTTCTTCTTCTGCATTTCTTTTTATGCAGCTTTTATGAGGATCAGCACTGGGATATCTTTACTTATGTATGGGCAATGATCAAAACGGTATTTTCCAGTCTTGCCTTCCTTGTCCGTCCATTTACGGATCTTACTGCATACGTGAAAAGCCGCCGGAATATCCCGACGTCACATACAGACAACGGCCGTGTTCTTTCTATTGTAATCGGATTGACGGTTGCACTGCTTGCCCTGCCTGTCATCCTGTTGCTTTTAGGAAGTGCCGATGCCGTTTTTGCCAATCTCTTTCAGGCTGCTTTTGATGGATTGGAAGCTCTTATGATTCATGGAAACATTTTAACTATACTGGTCATGTTCCTTTTTGGCTTTTTCATCTGTTACTGCCTCCTTTGCCGGCTGCAGACACCCAATCTGAAAGAAACTCCTTCCCGCGGAAAGGGTGATCCCGTGATTGCCATAACATTTACGTCCATCTTCTCCGCGATTTACGTTCTGTTCTGTGTGATTCAGATCGTATACCTTTTTGCAGGACTCGGAGCCCTGCCCGAAAACTACACCTATGCTTCCTATGCCAGAGCGGGCTTCTTCCAGCTGGTATTTGTATGCCTGATTAACCTCATGTCGGTATTGCTGTGCATCCGCCTGTTCCGTCCGCACCGTGTTCTGCAGCTCCTGCTTTCGGTGGTATCGCTGTGTACCTTTGTCATGATTGCCTCGAGCGCCTACCGGATGCTGCTTTATATCAGTGCATATCAACTGACCGTACTGCGTGTTTTCGTATTATGGACTCTCTTAATCATCAGCTTCTTAATGATTGGAACCTTAATTCTGATTTATAAACCGGACTTTCCCTCTGTACGGTATGGCCTTATTGCTGTAACAGTGCTGTTCCTCTTATACAGCTTCTCCCACCCGGACTATCACATTGCCCGTTACAATATTTCCCATGCCGCAAAGGATGACTATGCACTTGCCTATCTCTACCAGTTATCTGCCGATGCGGCTCCGGTAATTCTTAAAGAGTTCCCGGAAGAAATGAGCGATCCGGATGATACCTACCTTTCCAATCTTCGCCAGGAGTATGTAAATTACCTTTCGGAATATACCTCAGACCTTTCCGTCCGGAGCTTTAATTTCTCCCGCTGGAAAGCGAAAAAACTGCTTGGGAATTGATTTTTGAATGTATTATATATACAATGAAGGAGTGACCGATCTGCCACTCCTTTTTGTTGCCATGCATATGAGAAAATGATCCAGTGGATCATTTTGGAGTGGAAGCAGTTCGATCATCAAATAAATTTTATCAGGCAATATAAAATAATGGTAACTATTCAGACAATAATGGAGATTTATGATGGAACAGATGGAAATAGCAGATTTTCAGAAAATTTTGGAACGCAATCCTTTTTGTAAATTACTGGGGCTTGAGGTTACCTCCGTTTCGGAGGGGCATGTGCAGGGGCGTATCCCTTTCGACTCTCGCTTTCAAAATATGTATGGCGATTATCACGGTGGCGCACTCTACGCCGCCGCAGATACCTTCTGTGGACTGGCTGCCATCACTTATGGCAGTTATGTCACTACGATTGACGCCAATATGCAGTACCTCAGGGCAGGCAGAGACACCGAATACATCACTTATGACGCAAGTGTCATCAAACGGGGACGCACCATCACGGTTGTCCAATTCTCCTGCTGTGATGACAAAGGCAAATTAATTAATACCGGCACCTTCTCCTTCTACAGTAAGGAAAATGCCTGCCCGGCCGGCATATTTGAGAAATAAAGCTTACTTCGACAGATCTTTTACAATTTCACCGGCAATCATCAGACCTGCTACGGCTGGAACAAATGCCGTACTTCCGGGAATGTCCCGTCGTTCCGTACATTTATGGGCAGCTCCCGGAGGACAGATACAATGCGTCCTGCAGCTGATGGACATATCCTCGATCGGTCGGATCGGCTGCTCATCCGAATATACCACCTTAAGGCTCTTTACATTACGCTTCTTTAATTCCCGCCGCATAACACGTGCCAAAGGGCAGACACTTGTATCATAAATATCCGCAATCCTGAATCTCCCGGGATCCAGCTTGTTTCCGGCTCCCATGGCACTGATGACCGGAACATTCTTTTCCTTTGCCCGCATAATAATTTCCAGCTTCGCCGTCACCGTATCTACCGCATCTACAATATAGTCATATTCTTCAAACGGAAAGTCATCCGCATTTTCCGGCAGAAAAAAACACTGATAGGTTCTCACATCCACATCCGGATTGATTTCCAGCATTCTTTCCTTCATCACTTCTACTTTATATTTTCCAACGGTCTTACGTGTAGCGATAATCTGACGGTTCAGATTGGTTAAGCATACCTTATCATCATCCACCAGGTCAAAAGCTCCGACACCGCTCCGAACCAGTGCTTCACACACGTAACCCCCGACACCACCGATTCCAAACACAGCAACCCTTGACCTTGCTAACTTCTGAATGGCTTCCTCTCCGATTAATAACTGCGTTCTGGAAAACTGATTTAACATTCTTTACCTCTTTCTGACCCCCTGGCACTATAACCACTTTTTAATTTCATGGTAACTATTCATGATTGTATTTATTCTGTATCTGTAAGTTCCTGACGATAATCCGGTATCAGCAGCTCCTCTGCTGCCTTCTCAAAATAGATTTCTTTGATATGTGGCCAGCTGTCTGTCTCTCCTGCTTCCCTTGACAACCGGCCAGCCAGGTCAACAAGCGGTGCCGACCGGTTAATTCCTGTCAACAGGTTCTGGATACTGCTGTTGACAAACCAGCCTCCCGCTTTTAAAAGTCCCCGTTTCCCGATGTCCTTTACCACTTTGGGCATATCGTATGGAATCTTCACAAACTGCGGCTTCCACGTATTTCCTGCTCCGCATTCCTTTCCCTGCAGGATCATACACTGCGCATACCCCGCATCCTCCATGGCAATTCCAACG
>CAVJLN010000067.1:0-13076 GCA_963650485.1 Bacteroidaceae bacterium | reverse complement strand
AGAGAGTAATGATACAAAAACGGGCAGGTGCGTAAGCACTTGCCCGTTTTTGTATTTTAAAGGGAGTTAAAATGATGAAAGGTAACTATTCAGAACTACATTCGCAAAACCACTGTTTCACAGCTTATGTTTTGCTCATGTAGTTACTTCGCCATATAAAATTGCTTTTCTGCTTGAATGCAAGCATTCACAGAAAGCAATTTTGCATGGCTCTGAATAGTTACATATCCAGTTCAATGGGAGCGTCAATGTCATCAGAGACATATTTTCCGTTTTTCTTCCGCTGTTTCACACATTCGGTTAACAGATATTCAATCTGCCCATTCACGGAACGAAAATCGTCCTCGGCCCACGCGGCTATGGCATCATAAAGGGCAGCGGATAAACGTAAGGGAACCTGTTTCTTTTCTGCCATTAATACAGGCTTCCGGAATTGACGACAGGCTGTGCATCGTGGTTGCCGCAAAGTACCACGAGCAGATTGGAAACCATGGCAGCCTTCCGCTCTTCGTCCAAGTTCACGACCTGGGTTTCGTTAAGGCGTTCCAGAGCCATTTCGACCATGCCGACTGCTCCGTCTACGATCATCTTACGGGCATCAATAATTGCTGATGCCTGCTGACGCTGCAGCATTACTGCAGCAATTTCCGGAGCATAGGCAAGATAGGTGATTCGGGCTTCAATAATTTCAAGACCGGCATCTGCCACCTTTTCCTGAATTTCCTGACGGATCCGCTCAGCAACGACTTCGCTGGAGCCACGAAGACTGCCTTCGTCGGCCTGACCATCTCCTGTAGTATCGACACCTGCGGATACATCATAAGGGTAAATACGTACGATGTTACGCAGGGCACTGTCACACTGTAATGACAGGTATTCCTTGTAGTTATCTACGTTAAATACAGCTTTGGCAGTATCAACGACACGCCACATTACCGCAATACCGATCTCAATCGGATTTCCAAGACAGTCATTGATCTTCTGGCGGTTATTATTGAGTGTCATGATTTTTAAAGAAACCTTCTTACTTGCTGGCTGACCAGCGTTGATTTCACCGGCAGTGCCGGAAGAAATCTTGAGGGTAGTGAGTGCACCGCCTGCGGGGGCATCAATGCCGCTCTGGTTCAGTTTGGTAGCAGCAGCCGGGTTGACAGCGGTACAGAAAGGATTAACGAAGTAAAATCCGGCTTCTTTTAAGGTGCCGATATAGTTACCAAAAAGAGTAAGTACTAAAGCTTCCTGTGGCTTTAAAACCTTAAGACCAAGGAAAGGAATCCATCCGATTCCGAGGTAAATGGCAGCGGCAATACCAAGAACCATTGACCGGTCAATTCCGATACACAGTAAAACTACTGCAGCTGCGTATAAAGCAATAAAGAGCAGCATCATAGCCATTCCGTTTTTCTTTTTGTTTAAAAGTTTTTCTTTCATAATGAATTCACTCCTTTACATGATAATTATATTTATCCGATATCAAAATGATATCATTGAGAATCTGAAATGTCAATGGGGAAATGAAAGTGAAAACAGTTTGTATTTACAAATTTTATCCGTTGGGTTATATATTAATTATTGAAGCAGCCGATGAGAAAAGCGGAGCAGGGCATGCATTTAAGGATGGATTACAGTTAAAGTAATCTGTAAAAGGAGAACAGAATGAAAAAATGGTATCAGAATAAAAAAGTATGGATTTTAGTCGGAGGCATTGTAGTTCTTGCAGGAATCGGCGGATTTGTGGCAACCCATGTGAAACTGTATCGTGACGGCTCTTCCTCCATATCGATTATCGGAGGAGCGGATGGACCGACCTCTATTTTTCTTGCAGGTAAATTACCCGGTCACGGAGCGCAGGACCAGAACATTTCCACGCTGCCGCTGGATATTACCATGCGTGTTGTCGATTATAAAGATGGAATTCTGACCGTAGAAATCGACAATCACAGCGGCTATGAGATGGAATACGGCGATGAATACTCTTTACAGAAGCTTGAAGGAGAGGAATGGGTAGAGGTGAAACCCAGGCAGGAATATGGATGGGATGATATCGCACATACCATTCCGGATCTTACGGTCAATACGGAAACCTATGACCTTACCCCTTTTGGAACACTTTCACCCGGAAAATACAAACTGGTGAAGAACGATCTGGAAGCGGAATTTGAACTTACTGAAGATAAGTGATGCAACTATTCAGAACCGCATTCGTAAAACCGCTGCTTTGCAGCTTGAGTTTTACGAATGTGGTTACTTCGCCATATAAATCATGTCATATGTCTTTACGAATGCAGGCATTCGACATCCATATTTCCATGATTTGCATGGCTCTGAATAGTTGCAAGTGAGAATCATTCTCAAAAACAGATATTGATTTACCATGCAAAGTATGATAATTTATTCATTGGTTAGAGATAACTAACTAACTAATGAATAAATCATGTGAAACCCTTTCGGTACTATAAGTACTTTATGGTAACGGGGATGTCCTGCAAGACGCACACTTGCAGGACATCTGTATAGGGAAGCTCATCGTAAAGGAGATGCAGGTAAATGAACTATTTAGAGATTGAAAAAGTAATTGGAAGAGAGATCCTTGACTCAAGAGGAAATCCTACTGTAGAGGCAGAGGTTACCTTGGTAGACGGAACATGCGCGAGAGGTACGGCACCGAGTGGAGCATCTACCGGTGAATTCGAAGCTTTGGAATTAAGAGACGGCGATAAGAGCAGATATTTAGGAAAGGGTGTAACAAAGGCGGTTGAGAATATCAACACCGTGATTGCCAACACTATTACCGGAATGGATGCCAGTGATATTTATGCAATTGATCAGGCCATGATCAAGGCAGATGGCACAAAGGACAAATCCAATTTAGGAGCCAATGCGATTCTGGCAGTTTCCATTGCAGCAGCAAGAGCAGCATCCCAGTCACTGGATATTCCTCTTTACCGTTTCCTTGGTGGCATTTCCGGAAACCGTCTTCCGGTTCCGATGATGAATATTTTAAATGGCGGCGCTCATGCCGCCAATACCGTAGACGTTCAGGAATTTATGATTATGCCGGTCGGCGCTCCGAGCTTCAAGGAAGCACTTCGCTGGTGTGCAGAAGTGTTCCATGCACTTGCTGCATTATTAAAGTCCAAGGGACTTGCAACATCCGTAGGTGATGAAGGTGGCTTCGCGCCCAATCTTGCAAGTGATGAAGAAGCAATCCAGTATATTCTGGAGGCCGTAAAGAATGCCGGATATGAACCGGGCAGGGATTTCATGATTGCCATGGATGCCGCTTCCAGTGAGTGGAAGGGATCCGTAAAGGGAGAATACATTCTTCCCAAGGCAGGAACGAAATTTACTTCCGAAGGTCTGATCGAGCACTGGAAACAGCTCGTTGATAAATACCCGATCATTTCTATTGAGGATGCATTGGATGAAGAGGACTGGGAAGGCTGGCAGAAGCTTACCAGAGAGCTTGGACATAAGGTACAGCTTGTCGGAGATGACCTCTTTGTTACGAATACCGAACGCCTGTCTAAGGGTATTGAGCTTGGATGCGGTAACAGTATTCTGATTAAATTAAACCAGATCGGTTCCGTATCCGAAACACTTGAAGCAATCAAGATGGCTCACAAGGCAGGCTACACCGCCATTGCATCCCATCGTTCCGGTGAAACCGCGGATACGACCATTGCAGATCTTGCCGTTGCATTGAATACCTGCCAGATCAAGACCGGCGCACCGAGCCGGTCTGAAAGAGTTGCAAAGTACAACCAGTTACTCCGGATTGAAGAAGAACTTGGCGACAGCGCAGTATATCCGGGAATCGGAGCCTTCAATATTAAGAAGTAATTATCATTAGCTTTTTTCAACTATTCAGTTTAGATGCAAGCATCCACAGAACGCAGTTTTGCATGGCTCTGAATAGTTATCCACTTTATTTAAAAGCAGGGGTGTCTGTTCATACAGGCATCCTTGTTTTTGTCTTAAAAGAGAGGTAGAATGATGAAGAACGAAAGAATGCAGGAGGAGATTTTCATGCTTTATATTATGCGGCACGGCAGGACCGATTGGAATGATGCCTGTAAATTGCAGGGACGAACAGATATTCCGCTAAACGAAGCGGGACGCCATATGGCAAGGGAAGCAGCGGAACGTTATCGGGACATTCCGTTTGACGTCTGTTTCTGTTCCCCACTGATCCGGGCGCGTGAGACGGCAGAGATTGTCTTAAAAGGAAGAGAGCTTCCCATTCTTTTGGATGACCGTCTTAAGGAAATGAGTTTCGGCGTATGCGAAGGAAGTGAAAATATTTTTGAAAATCCGGACAGTCCGGTGTATACTCTGTTTATAGATCCACCGCATTATGTGGCGCCCGAAGGAGCAGAGAGCTTTGAGGAACTGTTTGCAAGGACGAGTTCCTTTTTAAAGGAAGTTGTGGAACCGGCACTGCAGGAGGGAAAGGATGTCCTGATTGTCGGGCATGGTGCGATGAATTCGAGTATTATCTGCCAGATCCGTAACCTCACACTCGAAGAGTTCTGGAGTGCAGGAATTGAAAAATGCAAACTGATGAAACTGATCTAACGATTTGGAGAAGATATGAGCTATGCAGAATAAAGAAAAGATCATTACTGAAATGAAGTAGGAGTGAACAGCAACCGAAGAGGAGAACAGAACATGAATGCAGGAATTACGAGAGAAGAAGCACTTGCTTTATTAAAGAAGTATAATAAGGATTCGTTTCATATCCAGCATGCCTTTACGGTGGAAGCGGTTATGAAATGGTACGCACAGGAATTAGGATATGGAGAGGAAGCAGAGTTCTGGGGAATTGTAGGACTTCTGCATGACATTGATTTTGAATTATATCCGGCAGAGCACTGCCTCAAAGCACCCGAAATGTTAAGGGAAGGCGGTGCATCGGAAGAAGTGATTCACGGCGTGGTATCCCATGGCTACGGCATTACCGTAGAGTGCGGCACGACCCTCGATGTGGCACCCGAGCATGAAATGGAGAAGGTACTGTTCGCATCGGACGAGCTGACAGGCCTCATCTGGGCGGCTGCCCTGATGAGGCCTTCCAAGAGCACGAAGGATATGGAATTAAAATCCTTAAAGAAAAAGTATAAGAGTAAAGGTTTTGCGGCAGGCTGTTCCCGTGAAGTAATCGAATGCGGTGCAGATCAGCTTGGCTGGGAACTGGATGAACTTCTTACAAAGACGTTACAGGCAATGGCTGCAACCGAAGATGAAATTCAGGGTGAGATGGAGCAGAATGCCGAATAAAACAATTTGTTTAGAAATTGTTTAGAAAAAACCCTCCTGTTTGTTTAAAGTGGCTGGATACAATAGCTACAGTAAGAAAACAGGAGGTTTTTATAATGTTAAAAGAAGGAATTCATGGTTTCAGTATGGCACTGGCAGACAGCGTTCCCGGAGTATCCGGAGGAACGGTTGCCTTTATTTTAGGATTTTATGACCGGTTTATCGGTTCCATTCACGATGTGGTTTTTGGAACGTTCGAAGAAAAGAAAGAAGCATTAAAGTATCTGGTGAAACTGGGGATTGGCTGGATCATTGGTATGGGACTTGCTGTTTTGGTATTGTCCTCCTTATTTGAAAGTCATATTTATACGGTAAGCTCCCTGTTTATCGGATTTATTGCAGGCTCCATTCCGCTCATTGTCCGGGAGGAAAAGCAGACGCTCGCAGACGGGCAGAAGGGAATGCCGTTTTGTATTGGTGGAATCATTGTTGTTGCCGGAATTACGATGCTGAACGGTCTGGTTGGTGCAGGTTCCATGGATCTTTCCCATTTTTCGATCGGATTGGGAATCCGGTTGCTTTTCATTGGCATGATCGCAATATCGGCGATGTTTCTGCCGGGAATTTCCGGCTCGACCTTGCTGCTCATTTTTGGAGCGTACATTCCGGTGATTACCGCGGTGAAAGGTGTTTTATCTTTTGAATTTGCTTATATTCCGGCACTGATTTTTTTTGGATGCGGAATATTGTGTGGAGCAGCCACGGTTGTCAAGGGAATTGAGGTGTGCCTTAAGAAGTTCCGTACGGAATCGGTTTATGCGATTCTTGGAATGATGCTGGGTTCCTTTTATGCCATTATTCAGGGACCAACTACGCTGGACATGCCACAAAGTGCACTGAATATTACGAATTTTCAACTGATTCCCTGTGTGATCGGGGGCTGTTTGGTAATCGGTATGCAGATTTTGAAGGAACGAAGCGAACAGCACGAAGCAGCAGTGATCAGAGGACAGAAACTGTAACGGTAACAGATAAGCAGATAGAAGGAATTTGAAGTCTGGAGACTAAGAAATGGATAACAAGAAAAAGAATACCGTAAAACGAAAAATTTTCTGGTCAAATACCTGGATGGTATGTGTGACACTTCTTTTATTTTTTCTCATTAATTTCGGCGTGGTGAAGTTCTATGGTGAATATATGGAAAGGGAAGTCCGTGCCGCAGTAGAAAGCTGGATGGATTCCGACCGGATCGAAGAGCTGATTGCGGACTGGACCATACGGAAGAATGTGTTCTTTCTTTTGTTTGCACTGGATGGAATCCTGTGTATTACCGTGCTTTTGCTGGTCAGCCAGTTATTTACGAAAAATCTGACGGCATATCTGATGCAACCATTGGATGCTCTTGCGGATGGAGCAAGGAGAATCCGTGACCGGGATCTTGCCATGGATATTACCTATACAGGGAGTACCGAGTTTGAAAATGTATGTGATGCCTTTAATGAGATGCAGCATCATCTTTTAGCCGAGCAGGAAAAGAATGAGAACTATGAGAAAGCGCGTACCGATATGATTGCCGGTATTTCCCACGATCTGCGTACACCTCTTACGGCAATCCAGGGAATGATTAAGGGCATTCTGGATGGCGTGGCTTCCACACCGGAACAACAGCAGCACTTTTTGCAGGCCTCTTACCAGCGTTGTGGTGATATGGCAGTTCTGCTGAATCAGTTGTTTTATTTTTCGAGCCTGCAGACCGGAAATATGAAATTTTCGATGCAGCCTCTTGACGCAGCTTCCTATATCAAGCATTATGTAAGAGCAAAGCAGGAGCTTTTAAAAGAGGAAGAAGAGGTTCTCACTGCAGATACGGACGGAATTACGGAGAAGATCATGGTGGATCCGGAGCTTTTGTTCCGTATTCTGGATAATCTGTTGGAGAACAGCCGGAAATATGCCGGAACCACACCTCTTGAGATGGGTATTACGGTAACAAAGACCGGGGAAGAGATACAGATCTGTTTTGCGGATCACGGAGCCGGTGTGCCGGAAGAAAAACTTCCTTTTCTTTTTGATGAGTTTTATCGAGGGGATGAATCCCGGAATGAGAAGAAGGGAAATGGTCTGGGGCTCTATATTGTGAAATATCTGACCGAAGGAATGGGGGGATATGTCAGTGCAAAGAGTGAAAACGGATTTGCGGTATTCCTTACGTTTCCTGTCATAAGTGAGGAAGAAGAACATGCCAGACAAACAGAAAATTCTGATTGTGGAAGATGATGCGGATATCAGTATGATCGAAGAGGCTTATTTACAGTCTGCGGGATTTGAAACAAAGATTGTATCGGACGGAAAGAAAGTTCCTGATCTTGTAAAAGAAGAAGCTTTTGACCTGATCTTACTTGACCTGATGCTTCCAGGTAAGAATGGATATGAAATCTGCAGGGAACTTCGGGATGACTTGGATATTCCGATTCTCATGGTGACCGCACGTACCGAATCCATTGATAAGATCCGGGGGTTTGGAGCAGGAGCAGATGATTATATTGTTAAGCCGTTTGATCCGGCAGAACTGGTAGCCCGTGTGAATGCAAACTTACGGCAATATGAGCGGATGAGTCAGAAATTTGGTAAAGAAGAGGAAAAAGAAGCGGTATCTGAGATTCGGATCGGAGATGTGCGGATTCTTCCGGACAGCTGGAAGGTGTATAAGAAAGAAGAGGAGATCCGGTTCCCAAACAGGGAATTTGAACTGTTAAAGTTCCTTGCCGAAAATTCCAATATTGTTTTTACGAAAGAGCAGTTGTATGAGAAGATCTGGGGATATGACTATGCGGGAGACAGTGCGACCGTCATGGTGCATATCAACCGGATCCGTGAAAAGATCGAAGAGGACAGTAAGAATCCGCAGATTCTGGAAACGATCTGGGGCGTGGGATACCGGCTGAATAAATAAAAGGGTGGTAATGAAAGCGGTGATCGGGGGGCTTTGTATTTTGTTGTTTGCCTCAGTGGCTGTAATGATTGAGAACTTACACGATGCTTTTTCCAACCGGATTTCAGAAAACGCATTAAGGAGTCGTGTGGAGTATGAGAATTATGCTCCATTGGTTGATTACTATCACCAGAATGCGGCAGCCGGATAAAAGGATGTGAGAAAAGATTTGCCATATCCGGTATTGTGTATTATACTGTAATTGTTCAGGGCGATACGAATTCTATTCTATCGGTTCTGGATTGACAGATAATGCTATATAGTAGTTAAGGAAAAGGATGAGGAGGGAATTACAAATGAAAAATTGTCCGAAATGTGGTGCACAGATGGAAGATCAGGCAGTATTCTGCGCAAACTGTGGCACGAATTACAATAACCCGTATACGACAGCAGCTCCGGTTACCCCGGAATGGGATCATACCGCAGAATTTGACCCGAAGGATGTATCCGATAACAAGGTCATTGCAATGCTGTTATATTTGTTAAGTGTAGTTGGTATTCTGATTGCATTACTCAGCCAGAATTCTCCGTACGTTTCATTCCATGTAAGACAGGCACTCAAGTTCCTTGTTGTTGAAACACTGGTTGGAATTGTAACTGCCATTCTTTGCTGGACCGTGATCGTTCCGATTGCAGCAGGCATCTTCTATGTGGTACTCTGGGTAGTGAAGATTATCTGCTTCGTATCCATCTGCAAGGGAGAAGCGAAGGAGCCGGTGATTATCCGCAGCTTCAGTTTCTTAAAGTAACAGCCATTTAAGGCAAGTGAACGAAGAAAATGCAGAAGAGCCTGCGCAGAGCAACAGGCTCTTCTTTATAGGGTGACACATTACTACGCTAATGTAGAGAAGCACTCTGTAAATGATACAAAAGTGAGGAGACAATATGAACACAATTACCTTTATTATGATTGCTACCATCGTGGTATATTTACTTGGCATGCTGGCAATCGGATTTGCTTACAGCAAGAACAACAATGACAGCACCGATTTTTACTTGGGCGGCCGTAAGATGGGACCGTTAGTTACGGCAATGAGTGCAGAGGCTTCCGATATGAGCAGCTGGTTACTCATGGGAATTCCGGGACTTGCTTATTTCAGCGGTATTGCAGAGCCCTCCTGGACGGCGATCGGACTTGGAATCGGTACCTGGTTAAACTGGTTTTTAGTTTCGCGAAAGCTGCGTCGATATTCCAGTAACATTAATGCGATTACCATTCCGGAGTTTTATTCCAAGAGATTTCACGATAAGAAGAATATTCTGAATGCGATTGCAGCTCTTGTGATTATTGTATTTTTCATTCCGTATACCGCATCCGGTTTTAAGGCATGCGGAACCTTGTTTAACAGTCTGTTCGGTGTGGATTATACCATAGCAATGATCATTTCAGCCGTAGTTATTGTGGGTTATACCATTATGGGTGGCTTCAAAGCTGTTTCCACAACAGATCTTGCGCAGAGTATTGTGATGACGATCGCGCTCGTTGTTGTATTGGGTTTTGGCATTCACGTAGCAGGAGGTATGGATGTAGTCATCTCAAATGCCAAGGAGATGCCGGGATACCTCACCATGTTTGCATCCCATGTCAGGGAAACGAACAGTGCCACTCCGTATAGTGCGCTGACGATTGCATCGACACTGGCCTGGGGACTTGGTTATTTTGGTATGCCGCATATCTTAGTCCGTTTCATGGCAATTGAAGATGAAAAGAAGCTTGTTTTATCCAGAAGAATTGCAACGATCTGGGTGATAATTGCCATGTTCGTGGCAGTTCTTATCGGACTTGTCGGCTATGGAATGACAACGGCAGGTGCGGTAGAATTCTTGGATTCTCCGAGCCGTGCAGAAGAAATTATTGTTAAGATTGCAGATTTGATCAGCCAGCATGGCGTTCTGGCAGCAATCGTGGCAGGACTGATCCTGGCAGGCATTCTGGCGGCGACGATGTCTACTGCAGATTCCCAGATGCTTGCAGCGGCATCTTCCGTATCCCAGAATATTATTCAGGATTTCTTCAAGGTAAAGCTGGATGAGAAGAAGAGCCTCTTAATTGCAAGAATTACCATTGTGGGAATCAGTCTGGTTGCCTTATTCCTGGCAAAAGATCCGAATTCCAGCGTATTCCGTATCGTAAGCTTTGCGTGGGCAGGATTTGGCGGCGCGTTTGGTGCGGTAACACTCTGTTCCCTGTTCTGGAAGAGATGTAACTTCAAGGGGGCTCTCGCCGGAATGATCAGTGGTGGTGTGATGGTATTTGTATGGAAGTATCTGATAGCTCCTCTTGGTGGTGTGTTCGGTATCTATGAATTGCTGCCGGCATTCGTGATCTCCCTGATTTTTACCATCGCGGTAAGCCTGTTAACTGAGGCTCCGGAAGAGTCTATTGTAAAGGAATTTGAAGAAGCTTCTGTAAAATAATTGTAACATAATTTAAATCGTAGTAACTATTCAGAATAGTTACTTTAAATCATTAATTCTTTCTTAAAATGCTCCTGTGACATTGACAGGAGCATTTTATGGTCTTACAATGGAATAAATGTCCGGAGAGGATATTGTAACAATATTGAAACATTTCGATTCGGAGAAGAAACAGGAAAATAATCCGGGGAGATTATATGGGATGAAAAGAAGGAAGATGGGGAGGATCCTATGGGTGATCCTGCTTTGGATGGTGTTTCTGTCATCAATAGCTGCAATTGGATATTTATCGTTTCAGAATGGAACAAGCTCTGCCGAGCTTGGAAGTGGTGTGATTAAGAAGCTTGCGATCCGGTACTATGAGAAGGACAGTATTTCTTCTACAGAACTTTATAGGTTCACGTATTATTTCCGTCAGATTGGAAGAACGATTGCCTTCTTCATTATTGGCATTTTAGGAACGGCGACAATTCATCTGTCTTCCGGACGCCTTCCGTGGATTATGAAATCCCTTTTGGCAGCAGGAGTCCTGCTGGGGCTTGCATGGATTACCGAGAAATGTAAAATTTATCTGCCTACCAGACATTACAGTCAGGATGAGATGATGATCAGCATTGCAGCAGCCATGCTTGGATTTTCCATCGTATCTCTCATTACGCTGATTCATAATCTGGTTCATCGCATATCGCATAGAGACATATCCAATAAAAGAATCCCTTCTTCCCAGCATGGTTAAGCCGGAAGAAGGGATTCTGAATAGTTACCTTTGTTTTTAAAAATCGGATTACGCTTATGAACCCAATATTCTAGCGAATTTCCCCGTCGTATTTTTCTTCACAGTATTTGCAGCGATAGATCTCCTTTTCTTCATCTGCCAGGACGAATATATGGGGGAGTCCCTGCTCAATAGAAGTGATGCAGCGAGGATTTTTACAGTGGATGACATTGTGGATTTCTCTCGGAAGCTGCAGCTCCTTCTTGGATACAATTCTGCCGTCCTTGATGACATTTACAGTGATATTGTGGTCAATAAAAGCCAGAACATCCAGGTCTAACATATCAATATCGCATTCGACTTTCAGAATATCCTTTTTCCCAAGCTTGTTGCTGCGTGCATTCTTAATTATGGCCACGGTACAGTCCAGCTTATCCAGCTGGAGATGATGGTAAATCGCAAGACTCTTGCCTGCTTTGATATGATCCAATACGAATCCTTCTTCGATCTTTCCTACGTTTAACATGAATTTAATCCTTACCTTTCTTATGATATAACGATTCTCAGTTATCACCAGCGTATTAAATCTCTTATACATGAATTTCGAGCAGTGTAAGAATCAGCGCCATGCGGACATATACACCGTACTGAACCTGTTTGAAATAAGCCGCTCTGGGATCATCATCAATTTCTACAGAAATTTCATTGACACGGGGCAGGGGATGAAGCACGAGCATATCAGGCTTGGCGAGTCCCATTTTTACTTTATCCAGAATATAAAAGTCTTTCAAACGGACATAATCTTCTTCATTGAAGAAACGTTCCTTTTGTACTCTGGTCATATAAAGAATATCTAAATCCTGCATGACATCGTCTAACCGGATGACTTCCTTATAAGGAATGTTCTTTTCTTTCAGCTGATCAGTAATGTAATCGGGAATGCGCAGTTCCGGGGGGGAGATAAAAATAAAATTGATGTTTTCGTAGCGCATCAGTGCATGGATCAGGGAATGTACGGTACGGCCAAACTTCAGATCTCCGCAAAGCCCAATGGTAAAGTTGCCAATCGTTCCTTTCAGCGAACGGATGGTCAGAAGGTCAGTGAGTGTCTGTGTCGGATGCTGATGTCCACCATCACCGGCGTTGATGACCGGAATAGAGGAGTGGCTTGCCGCAACCATCGGAGCGCCTTCCTTGGGATGACGCATGGCACAGATGTCTGCAAAGCAGGAGATGACGCGGATGGTGTCAGCAACGCTTTCTCCTTTCGTGGCGGAGGAGGAGTTGGCATCGGAAAATCCGAGCACGCTTCCGCCAAGATTTAGCATGGCAGATTCAAAGCTCAGCCGGGTACGGGTGCTCGGTTCATAAAAGCAGGTTGCCAGTTTCTTTCCTGTGCAGGCATGGGCGTATTTGTCCATGTGCTGTTCAATATCATTGGCCAGATTAAAAATCTGGTCGAGTTCTTCTACACTGAAATCCAGTGGACTCATTATGTGTCTCATAGGGGTACTCCTTTTATTTGGTATATTCTATTTTAACTATTCAGAACCCCATTCGTAAAACCGTTGCTTCGTAACTCGAGTTTTACTCATGTGGTTACTTCGCCATATAAATTATGTCAAATGTCCTTACGAATGCAAGCATTCGACGTCCATGTTGCCATAATTTGCATGGCTCTGAATAGTTACA
>CAVJLN010000066.1:0-13236 GCA_963650485.1 Bacteroidaceae bacterium | reverse complement strand
TCAAGATCAAGCCGGTATATGCAGAGAAGCTTCGCAAGGCATCCGGAGATCTGACAGAAGAGAAGATGGCAGAAATCCTTGAGGCTCTGCAGATAAAGCATTCTGATGGCAATGCCGGTGTGAACCTGAAACTTCCGAAAACAATCTGCAGCAGGTATTTTGAAGGAATGAATTCTAAGGAGATGGCAGCGGTGGTAGAGCAGGCCCTGGCTGCATGGTTTGAAGGGAAGGAGGTGCAGAGTGTTTAATACAGAACATCATACAAAAAAATAGCTGTGCTGAACAGGTCGCATTTCATTTACAAACGATGCATCTCGTTTACAAATCTGGCATCTGGCGTACAAAACTGGCGTTTCGTTTACAAATATGCAGTTCTCAATTTACAAACAAGCATCTCGCTTTACAAACTGGCGTCTCGGATTACAACTGAGCCTCTCGGATTACAACTGAGTCGTGTTGATTACACAAAATATAGATATTGAAATAAATTATTTCGTACTTGATAAAAAAAGTGCCGTAAACTATAATAAGTATGATACGAACACTGTTTTCTGATATTAGGTGGAGGACAAAAATGGAAGTAAATTACAATAAATTATGGAAATTAATGATAGATAAAGGGATGCCGAATAAAAGTGATCTGCGAGCCTTAACTGGAATTGGTACAAATACGTTGGCAAAACTGAGCAAAAATCAGCAAGTCAGTATGGAAGTTCTTATGAAGATATGCAATAAGCTCGATTGTGATATTTCAGATATATGTGAATTTACTAAAGAACAATAAGGGAGATTAATACAATGAACGCAATAGATTTATTTGCCGGCTGTGGCGGACTTTCAAAGGGATTTATGGATGCAGGGTTTGACATTATTGTTGGTGTAGATAATGATCAGGCTGCGCTGAATACATTTGCAAAAAATCATAATGGTGCAGTTGCCATGAACGCCGATCTTTCTGCGCAGGAGACATTTGACAAGATTAAAGAGATAGCAGGAGACCGCGAAATTGATGTGATTATAGCAGGACCACCTTGCCAAGGATTTTCATTAACAGGACCTCGTAATTTTGATGATAAAAGGAACAAACTGTATCTGGCCGTAATTGAGATGGTTAAACAATATCAACCGAAGGCCTTCATAATTGAAAATGTACCGGGAATGGCTACTTTATATGAGGGGCAAATTAAGGAAGAGATTCTTCGAAGGTTTACCAATCTGGGATATAACATTAAGTGTAAAATCTTATGCGCGGCTGATTATGGCGTTCCACAGATGAGAAAACGTTTGATTTTTATGGGAGTCCGCAAGGATATCGGAGAACCACATTTCCCAGAGCCTAAACTCACACCGGATAATTATTTAACTTGTAGAGATGCTGTAAGTGATCTTCCTGCTCTTGAAAATGAAATGGGAGCCGATGAATCTGTATATACGCGTGAACCACTGACTGAGTATCAGAAAAAAATGAGGGGAAAGTGCAATGTACTTTACAATCATCTTGGAACGAATCATACACAGATGGTAAAAGATACAATCGCGCTTGTGCCAGAAGGCGGAAATTATAAAGATTTACCTGCAGGTTGGGGTGAAAGTCGCAAATTTCACATGGCATGGACCCGTTTGAATGGAAATGCTCCGGCGAGAACAGTTGATACAGGACATAGAAATTTATTCCATTATGAATATAATCGAATCCCTACAGTGAGAGAGAGTGCAAGAATGCAGTCATTTCCGGATGATTTTGTATTTACTGGTACTAAAACACAGCAATGTAGACAGGTTGGAAATGCAGTGCCGCCTTTATTGGGACAGGCATTAGGCGAAGCCCTATTAAGTATTATTTCGGAGGAATCCAATGAACAAGAATAAAAAAATAAAGTCGATTGACTTATTCGCTGGTTGCGGTGGCCTTATGGATGGATTTGAACAGTCTGGAAAATATGAAACACTTGCAGCTGTTGAATGGGAAAAAGGACCATGTAGAAATCTACGAATTCGACTGCGGGACAAGTGGAAGTATAAAAATGCGGACGAGATGGTTTTGCAATTTGACATCCAAAGGACAGACGAATTGTTTACCGGATGGACCAATGATGAAAACTATGGATCATCAGATGGCTTGGATAAGCTTGTTTCAGAAGGTCATGGTCTTGATGTAATTATTGGTGGTCCTCCATGCCAGGCTTATTCAATCGCAGGCAGGGTAAGAGATGAACATGGCATGAAAAATGATTATCGTAATTATCTTTTTGAAAGCTATCTAAAAGTTGTTGAGAAATATAAACCTAAGCTGTTTGTATTTGAAAACGTACCAGGTATCCTTTCTGCACAGCCTGGAGATAGACCTATTATAGAAATAATTCAGGAAAGCTTTTCCAAAGCCGGCTATTATGTTTTGCCAGACTTAAGGAATGCTGTGATTGACTTTACTGATTATGGGGTGCCACAGAACAGAAAAAGAATAATAATCATAGGCCTCAGTAAGGCATATTTTGGTGAAGATACATGCATTGAAATGGCTGAAAAATTTTATAGTGAATATCTTCCAAAATATAAAACTGAGAAAAAGATGACAGTACAAGAAGCCATTGGAGATTTGCCAAAACTTTATCCTCTCGGGCATGATGAAAAATATGAAGGAAAGAGAATTTCTCATTCTGTGCCTGAACCATTTGTTGCAAATCATATAGCACGTTGGCAGAGTGATCGTGATATCGAAATCTTTAAGCTCTTAACAGAAGACATTGAATCTGGAAGGAATCAGTATATAACAGTGGATTCTCTAAAGCAGCTTTATACTGAAAAAACAGGGAAAAACTCTAATGTACATAAATATCATGTGATTCGTTGGGATGAACCTAGCAATCTTATTCCGGCACATTTGTATAAAGATGGATTACGGCATATCCATCCAGATAGTCAACAATGTAGGACTTTGACGGTAAGGGAGGCAGCCAGACTTCAGACATTTGACGACGACTATATTTTTGATGGAAGTAACGTTGAAACATATAAGATGATCGGGAATGCGGTACCACCTAAATTTGCTAAGAAACTCGCAGATGCAGTGGCAGACCTTCTGGAAGATTATGGCAAATAAAATATATGAATAATAGAATTTTTGTAGGACCTCCCGGATCAGGAAAGACATACAGCGCTAAGCTTGAGGTCATAAAGATCATATGGGGGTTGATGACAGAAGACGAAAAAAATAGCGAAGATGCAAGATATTATAATCCTGCTAACTTTTGCGAGGAAGCTTTTAATTATGTGGAGGCACATTATAGTCCTTCCATAAAGCTTGCTTCTTTGCATGAGGGAATGACCACTTCAGATTTTATAGAAGGAATTTCCGTTGAAACAACGAATGGAGTAAATTCCTTTGTTCAGACTGAAAAAATGGTCTTGCAACTTCTGGAGGAAATGACGGCTGCCGATAATCCTGGTTTTCTTATCCTTGATGATATACACCGTGTAAATTTAAGCGGTGTATTGGGAGAATTATTGTTTGCTTTTTCTCATCGCGGGGAAAAAATCACCCTGCCAACGGGGAAATCCGTATGTATTCCGGAGAATTTATATGTTTTTATGACAATGAACACATTAAGACCGGAATTTCCTTTAGATCCTTCAATTCTGGCAAGTTTCCAGGTGACTTATATGGAAAATGGAACAGAATGCTTGGTCAGAGCAGTTGAAGAAAGTTATTACAAATCAGCTTATTATAATATTGAGACAGATGTACTGGACAAACTGATTGCTATTCAAAAGGCATTCCATAACTTAAGAATGGAAACGGACGCTGCGGGTGTGATTATTGAACCTGTGTATGATGTTGAAACTCTTTTTGATATAGATATGAGCTATTGCTTCGATGAATTAACAGCTGATGAATTTTTGGCGATTGATTTTCCTGTTAATTGGGATAAACGTTCAGATATCCCGACTAAATTTAGAAAAAGATACAATGAAACGGCTGATCAATTTTGTAAAAAACTTAATGAAGCATATGAAATGTATTCAAAGTTTGTTTCTGAAAAAACTCTTGAACTGCTTGTCGATTTTAAAAGTGAGGTAACTGAAGAATATAGGTATTACAATGATTTCCTCGATTACATTGCCCCAGAATATCATCATCACAAGGCAAAATATCAGATAGGGTTTACGTATTTCCTGCCAGGACATGGATTTTCGATGTGGAATGCCAGTGAACTTTTACAAAATAAGATTCGGGCACAGGTTATTCCACTTCTTCGACAGTATGAAAGCGAAGGCATTATTGTTGGGTGCAAATTACCAGATATAGAACGAACGGCTACTGCTTATACTCGGGATGTTTATGATGTTGGTGAAGAAAAAATTGAGATAATCACAAATGATGAATACAGAGATATTTTTACTAATCTCTATGGAGGTAAGAAAGGTACAGTTGGAATAAAGAATCCTATGAACAGAAGCCAACCATATAACCCCACTTACGGAGTTTTATTTGAAATTGTTTCCGATATGATTTCCCATCCATTGATTAATACATGGAGAATCATGGACCTTCTGTGTAGGGATAAAGAGATTTTCTTTAAAACAGATGTTACAAGATTATATGAAGGCTGTCTTTTGGCATTAAGCAAGCTGTCCGATAAAATCGTGACAGCAGGAACAGATAAGACTCCAGGAAATCAGAGCCTAACTTCATATAAAAGAGATTTACATGTTTTTTATTACAAGGGGCAGAAATATGTACTTTTATCGAAAATCGGTCTGGATAACAACGAAAGTACAAAGTCTGTGGATGATTGCAGGCTTTTGGCGCCAGTTACTAGCAGGTACCATAATATTTACCCAATAGTTAAAGTTTTGGTTTATGAATATCTGCGAATTTTTAAAAATAATCTGGAAGCACTATTAAATGAAACAACTGATTCATCGAGAGCAACTGAAATTAGGGATGACATCATAAAGGTAGAAACTGATTTACAAACCGTTGATAGGATGAGATGGCATGGCAGTGATATGGATGCCAGAAGATGGAATCTGTTGGATGAAGTAAAAAATCTACCCACGTGGAAATGCATGTTAGATGGCAGTTTGAAAGGAGCTTATAAAAAAATGGATGACAGATATCAATCAGTAATGAATAGTACTGGGATTCATCAGATGATTTTGCAGGGACCTCCTGGAACATCCAAGACTTATGGAGTTAAAGAATTTTTGGCGCTTCAAGCAGGACTTATCAGTCATAAAGGTGAGACCTGGGATGAAGAAGCATTAAATGCACGGCAGCTTATTTCTGTTAATGATGAGTATACCTTGCCTACTGCAGGTGTTCCAGAAAATAATAATGTTTATTGGGATATTATACAATTTCATCCGTCGTATACATATGAGGATTTTGTTAGAGGCATTTCAGTCTCTGCCGCTGAAGGAAATTCAACAGAGATCGAGGGAAATATATTTGATGGAGGAAATCCGAAATATTCTATTAAACTGAAACAACCTACACCGGTAATGTATAAGACGGTTAACCGTACCCTCGGCAAAATGGCAAAGATTGCCAGGGAGAAATATAACGAGGAAAATCCAGAGAACAGTGCTAAATTCTATCTTGTAATTGATGAAATTAATAGAGCTAACCTCGCCACTGTTTTTGGAGAACTGATATATGCCCTTGAATACAGAGATAGTGAAGTGGCAACACCGTATTCTGTAGGTGCGGATGCAAAGCTTCAAATTCCAAGCAATCTTTACATAGTCGGAACCATGAATACTGCGGATAAATCAATAGCGTCAATTGATTACGCTATTCGTAGAAGATTTCTGTTTTTCCCTGTTTTACCGGATATTAAGGTTGTTTATACAACGGTAAAAACGAGTTGGGAAACAGCGCCAGAATTGCAGCTGTTTTATATTGTGGAGAAATTATTCGAGTCATACATGAATACGGATGATTATAACAGAAACGATGTTCAAATTGGACATACCTATTTCCTTCGTAAATCAGCGGATGAAACGCAGGCTACAGAACAGATGAAAAATCGCTTCTTATATCAGGTTGTTCCGGTGGTTCGAGAGTATTATAATGACGGAATTTTGATGGACGATTTGTATGGTAAAGAGCCTACAGCAATTGAAAATGACTGTATTTCCGATATTAAGGCAATGACCAATGTCTCTGATATGGACAAGCTTGATGAAATGTATACGGCATTACTTGGAAAGTTGTCTAATAATAAAATTAAGGAAGGAATAAAGGACGAATTACTGGAAAAGCATATTCTTACAGAATAATAGTGGAGGGTTGTCATGAAATCAAAAGTAAAATTGATTTCTGGTTTAAAAGACTGGAATCGTGATTATGACAAATTAATACCTAAAGGAATTTCTGCTGCTAAAAGTATGAATGGTGCAGTTCCAGAAGAAATGGGATTGTATATAGACGATAAGGGTTATTATCATACTTCTGGATATGTAGGGGTAGGTTGGTTAAAGAATCATCAGGGAAGGATTTCAACGAATCCGCTCACAGGGGAAAAACTTGCGTTGATGATTGTTCCAAGATTTTCTATGAACCCTTGGGAAATGCTTATTAAAGTTATGAATGACCCGGAATATGAATTATATACTTCTGGAGTTAATGGTAATTTTTTTGAAATATACACAGGGGAAGAACTGATTCCTGTTCCTAATACCGAAAGCGGTGGTGAATTACTTGCGGCTATATCATTTGTAAAAGAATGTGAAAAAATCTGCAAAAAAAATCTTCGTCAGGCGATGGATTTCAAAGAAGAAAATTTTAATGGAAAGATTGTTGGAAATATCCAGGTTGCTAAGCATATTAAACGAAATGTGACTCAGGCAAGAGAAGATCGCGTATATTGTAGGTATCCTGTTTTTACAATTGATACGTTGGAAAATCGAATTTTAAAGGCGGCCCTGATAAAGGCTAAGAAGGTTTTTAAGAAAAATGGCATAACTGTTAAGGAAATAGGAAGAATCTATAGTTATTGTGAAAATTCCTTAAAAGCGGTAAGAACCACAAACATAGCGAAAAGCGACTTTAATAGAGTAAATATCACAGGGTTTAATTCATACTACAAATCTGTTATGGAACTTGCGAAAACCGTGCTAATAGGGAATGGAGTAAACGATCTATACGGTGCGGAAACTGAGGAGACTAAATACGTTATTCCTTATACCATAAATATGGAAAGTCTTTTTGAGTTTTATGTTAGAGCATCTTTGAAGGAATATTTAAGAAAAGACCCGGATTCTAAAATCATACTCGATGAATATCGGATGCCACAGAAAAATCCTTTACTTACATTAAAAGAATCTGATCAGCAGGCATATTTGATGAATCATTATGTCCCTGATATAGCGCTCATTAACCAAGAAGGCGGTGAGAATAAATATATCGCAGTATTTGATGTGAAATATCAAAATAGTACGAATGCTGTTTATAACGATACCAGACGTCATAATTCGCATCAGTTATTATTTTACACATTATTGCTAAATGTGACACGATGTGGATTTATATTTCCAAAACAAAAGACAGATGATGAATTAAGTGATATTTCACTTTATGAATTAAATATTCAGACTGGTGACGCAATGGATGATAGTGATCGCGAGTACACACAGTGGTCTACTGAGTTTTCACCAAAACCAGATAGCGGACTGGCTGAGAGATTGATGCGTTATGTCAAGGGAATTAGTGAGATGAAGAATGGAGACGACAATGTCTGACGTCTTAACACCGGAACAACGCAGAAAAAATATGCAACACATTAGATCCAATGATACAAAGATTGAGGTGTTGCTCCGGAAAGCGTTGTGGCAGAACGGATACCGGTACAGGAAAAATTATAAGGTGCTTCCGGGAAAACCAGATATAGCTTTGACAAAGTATAAGATAGCCATTTTCTGTGATGGTGAATTTTTCCATGGTAAGGACTGGGAAGTACTGAAACCTCGATTAGAAAAAAGTAATAACAGTAAATTTTGGATCAGTAAGATATCAAGAAATCGTGAACGGGATGACGAAGTTAATAAGAAGCTCCTTTTCATGGGATGGACGGTAATCCGGTTTTGGGGAAATGACATTAAGAAGAATACAGATGAATGTATTCGGGTAATTGAAGAGACAATTTTTGATATAAAACTTGGCGAATGCGAAGAAGACTAGACGAAAGGAGGAGCGTCAGTGCAGGTGATTTTGAATTATAAATCATATTATGATGCATTTAAATTAGGCGTTGTAAATAGCGGATTCAAGCCTGTTGCTGAAGTGCTATTCTATCCTCTTTTTCATCCCCACACGCTATGCGATGCAAATGGAGTCCCGTTTGAAGTTGATTCTACAAATGCCAGTCATTGGGGAAATGGACAGGATCTGATTCAAAAAGAAATACAGGATGCTGCAGGTACAGCGGAGGCACTGGCAGATTATATAAAGTATTTTAATGAAAAGGTTGTTCCAATTGAATTAAGCGAGGCCTTAAAGGACGAGATGCTTGATGCAATGGTTGAACTTGTTAATAACTGTGATCTACGTGACAGTAAGAAAAAGAAATTCCTTAAGCTATACAATGATGGAAAAATAGGAGAATTTCTGGCCTGTGTTTTTCAAAGAGCTTTATTGGGAAATAATAAAGTTGCCCCTTCGCGCAGAAAGAGGTCGGCTTCAGATAAAAAGAGTGAGTCTGTAGATGAATTCAATACGATTGTTAAGGCGCATTATAAAAAACCGAAAACAGTTGTGCCTGAAGAAATCAGACCAGAGGAACTTACCTATGTGAGCGAACTGTATAGAGCATATGCATCGACAAGCCATCAGAATATTGGTGCTGTAGATGATCTCAAAGCAGTTGGATATAAAGATCATTTTGAGCATCAGCGAAAAAATTACTATATGGCTGAGACAATACACCATGAGATCCGTGATTCAATCAGACCGAATGAGGAGGATTGCTTTGATATATTAAAGGATGAGATTGAAGAGGGAATTCATGAAACAGTAGGGAAAAAGCATTCAAATCCAGTTGAAAAAATAGACGCTGTCATGGAGCGGGCAGCAATTGTTCCAGTTTCTAATAATACTGATAGCATTACATATAATTGGATAGGGCCAGGCGAGAAAAAGGGCGTATGTCATATGCTCGTGAATGAAGAAAGGCTTAAATGGGTGGACGAAGATGAATAATCAGTTATTTAATTCCACCTTTGAGATGGAATTAAGGTTGCTGCTTCTTCTTAGCAGCAATAGAAAGCCAACATCAATTGATTGGCTTATAAATATGGATTTTATCATATGTTATGCAGATAAATTTCAGCTTCCATATGTTAGCCTTCATGGTAATAATCCTCGAATGTACGGAGAACTTTCGAATAGAAGAATGTTGGCTCAGGATGCAATAAAAGAATTGGTAGTAAAGGGACTTGCGGATGCAGAGATTGATAATGGCTACAGTTATAAAATAACTCCGGAAGGAAGAAAATACATAAAATTACTTAAGAGTGAATATGCTACACAGTATAAAGAGATTGCAAAGGATGCAATTAAATTATTTAAGGAATGTTCAGATTCGGATCTTGGACATGTAATACAGGATAACGCAATTCAGACTCTTAAAGAAGGAGGACGATAATGTATTATATCAAAAATATAAAACTTTTATCAGGGACAAATACAGAATCGGTCCTTGAATTGGATGAGGGGGTAAACATTGTTTATGGACCTTCAAATACAGGAAAAAGTTTAATACTTGATTGTATTGACTTTATGTTTGGCGGAGAAGCAAAGAGACTTTATAAGCCGGCCTTAAAGCTACAACAAGTTTCGATGACAATCTGTGCAGATGGCAACGATGTTACTTTATCGAGAAAACTATTTAATGAGAAGAAAAAGAATGGAAAAGATATAGTGGTATCTGGAGCTAAAGATATTACTAATGGTATATATAGAGCTGGAGCAGCAACAAAAAAGTATCCATCTATTAATACATTTTGGCTTCATATGATGGGAATCGATGATGCCGTGGAGATTATAGCAAAGATGGATTACACACCGAATAATCTTACGCCTCGTACATTTATCCATACATTTTTAATCAACGAAACAAGGATGGTAGGCGAAAACAGTGTGTTAAAAAATGGACAGGGATATAGTAAAAATATTCCGGTTCCTACGATATCTTCATTGATTTATCTTTGTACAGGAAAAACGTTTTTAACGCCCGGAAAGAATCCAGTAACACAGGGAGCAATAATCACGGCTAAAAAAGAGGCCACAAAAAGACTAGTAGATCTTAGCATCAGTGCCCTTAAGGATGAGAAGATTACCTCATTACCTAAACCGGATGATGGACGAACAGTTGCTGAGCTTCAGGAGACAATTGAAAAACTTCTGGAGGAAATTAGTGGGGCTGAGCAGGCTCTTGGGAATGCAGCAGATCAAAGCAAAAAGTTCGCAGAAGAACTTCTCAAAATAGATGACCAGATAGCTGAAGGCAATATGTTAAAAAACAGATATGATTCATTGCGGACCCAGTACGAGGCAGATATAAAGAGACTTACTTTTATTGCCGAGGGAGACATGCAGAAGGGAAAAATTACCAAAGTGGAGTATTGTCCATTCTGCAATGGTGAGTTGCCCAAAGAACACAGTGAATCATGTGTTGAGGCTGCTATTGCTGAGGTAGAGAAAATAGAAAAACAGATTAAGGACCTTCAGTTAGCAGATGCCGAACTGACCGCTGAATTTAAGGAATTGTCTCAACGTCGAGAAATACTTCTTGCAAGAAGAGGAGAAGTTCAGTCGTATATTCGTGGAGAATTGAAGCCCAAGGTTTCTGCTTTGAAAGAAGATTTTGCAAATTATAGTGCGACTTTGGAACATGCGAAGGCAGCCGAACTGGTTCAGACTTTCAACAGGGTATTGATCGAACAACTGGATCAGATTAACAAGGAAGATGAAGAAGAGGAATCAGAAGGAAAATTCAATGTAAGAGCAAAGATTAAGGAATTCATATCTCCATACTTGGATAAGTATCTGGCTGAAATCTTGCAGGAGTGTAATTATGTTAATTATGTTGGTGCGAGATTTGACGAGGAAATTTGCGATGTGAAAGTGAATGGAAGCGAAAAAATGTCGCAAGGAAAAGGATTCAGAGCATTTCTTAATACGGTTATGGCTATTGCCATACAAGAAATGCTTAATGAATATAATCTCTGCCAGCCTCATTTGGTCGTCTTTGATTCACCTATTCTCTCATTAAAAGAAAAAGAAGAGACTGTAGGAACTGAAGTCACATCAGAAGGAATGAGAAGTGGGTTGTTCCAGTATATGATTGATCACACGGAAAACCGTCAAACGATTATTCTGGAGAATGAAATTCCTAAGCTTGATTATTCATCTGCACATCTTATTCATTTTACGAAGGTTGAGGGTGATGAGATGTATGGACTGATAAAAGATTATAGAGATTAAGAAACCTGTATTTAGAGGGAGTCACAAAAGTGGCTCTCTTTTTTTGTGCTCAAATTCGGGTACACATTTTGCACCATTCTGCACCATTCCGTCTTCATTACTTCGAAGGCGGCTTTTTTTATAGTAGAAGAAACAATTGAGAAAGGAGGACTTGTCATGAACAAGAAACAGACATCGAAACCTGTTGCTACAAAGGCTTCTCAGATTCTGAAAGACGGACGTTATGGTTCAAAAGCTAAGTCAGTTGCAGGATCAGCATTAGCGCAGACCAAGACCGGAAAGAAGAAATAAATCTTTCCTGACAGGCAGAGACAGATCTTCATTGATCAGCCTGCCTGTCCCCCATTGGGGATTACAGAAATTCCTGTAAGTACCCATCAGGTGGGCAATATGAATGTAAAAATCTGATCCATCGCCGGAAAAATCTTTGAAAACAACGCTTAGGAAAGTAGAGGGGAGTTGCAAAAATTTCCAAGTAGTAGGGATTGGTTTCTGATCAGAGCATACATCTGCGGATGCAGGTTCTGATGGGGATCCAAACGGAGAACCCAATGCACATTGACAAATAAGTATATCGGCCTGAGTTGCGCAGGAGGGCAGGAT
This sequence comes from Bacteroidaceae bacterium, assembly GCA_963650485.1. Lineage (GTDB taxonomy): Bacteria > Bacillota > Clostridia > Lachnospirales > Lachnospiraceae > Suilimivivens. The sequence continues at coordinate 1,145 of CAVJLN010000066.1, read as the reverse complement.
ACGACATATCGCTTGAAACAGCTGTGATAAGGACAGCTGCGGACAGCGGTATGTAAGTACCCTTGTTTTTCTGCGCTCTTTTTATGGCCGAATTCGGGGTACTTCGGTCGGAAGACTATGCCAGGTATCCCGCTCTCACTGCCTCCAGGTCAGCTAAGGAGGCAATTATGAGAGTAAAAAAGACAAGACAGTCAGACAGAGGTGTGTACCGTTATCTGGTAAATGTTGAGGACGGACGCGGGGGATGGAGAACATCCTACAACGTGGTCAAGCCGGGCGATGACGGAGTGACAGAGATCACAATAAAAGCGCTTCATTCCATGGATGATGCTGAGGTTTACAACAACACCAAGAACGGACATCCGCCTATGACTGCAGAGCAGAAGGAAGCAAAGAAGGAATGGGAAGAGTCCCATCCCGGTGAAAAGTATCAGATAAACTGGAACTTGTCACTGGATTATATCGCAGGTGAAGATTCTGATACGGATGATCTAGACAAGAGCCAGGTACTTGCAGGCGCCTTCTATGATCCTTTTGCAGAGAGTGAAGTTTCAGATGATGTGCAGCGTCTGCGTGATATTGCTGCGAATCTTACAGAGAAACAGAGGCAGGTTTATCAGCTTGTTCTTATTGAAGGATATGGTTACACCGATGCTGCAAAGCTGATGGGATGCTCACCGGCCAATGTAAAACAGATCAGCAACCGCATCATTGAGATTATCAAAGAGAAGTTCTAAAAAATATTTTCAAAGTTTTTGTCAGGGAGGTTAAAAACTCCCTGAATTTTTTTGCCTGTGACATGTAAGGAAGACGAATTCCTACAGAAAGCGAGGTAAGAGCGATGGCACTGAAACACAAGATTGTCATCAACGTATCTGATCCACACGGCAGAACCAGGAACGTGCTGAAGGGCGCTGACGTGAAGCTTCCGACAAGGCTGATCAAGTTCCTGTTCGGAGATTTCACACAGGTGTATCTCTTATCACCAGGACAGACGGTGGAATCGGTAGACATTCATGAAGTAGAGGAAGGAGGAAAAGCAGTATGTCAAAGATGAGTGAACTAAGCCAGGTGATTCAGGAACTGAAATCATGCGGCGAGAGCCTGGTGGCTATTTCAGAGGAACTGACTGAGATCTTCTCAGC
>CAVJLN010000065.1:0-13790 GCA_963650485.1 Bacteroidaceae bacterium | reverse complement strand
TGTCTGGGGCGGCGGTTATTATCCGGAGGACTTCTTCTTTGACCTGTGTGATGAACTGGGACTGCTCGTATGGCAGGATTTCATGTATGCCTGCGCATCGTATGAACTGGATGATGAGTTTGAGCGCAATATCATTGCAGAGACGATTGAGAATGTCCGCAGAATCCGTCATCATGCCTGCCTTGCTCTGTGGTGCGGCAACAATGAGATGGAAACCCAGGTACTGGATGGCACCTGGCTTACCACAGTGAAGCAGAAAGCAGACTATACGAAGATTTATGAATACATTATTCCGAAGATCTGTAAGGCAGAGGATCCGGCAACCTTCTACTGGCCGTCTTCCCCGTCTTCAGGCGGAAGCTATGATAATCCGTGGGATGAGGCAAGAGGAGATGCCCATTACTGGGATGTATGGCATGGAGAAAAGCCGTTTACCGATTATCGGAAGTATCGTTTCCGTTATCTTTCCGAGTTTGGTTTCCAGTCCTTCCCGAGCCTTAAGACGGTAGAGAGCTTCACCCTTCCGGAGGATCGGAATATTTTCTCCAGAGTCATGGAGATGCATCAGAGAAATACCGCTGCTAACGGTAAGATCTTAAAATACCTTTCCGCAACGTACCTTTACCCGAAGGATTTTGCACACCTATTATATGCATCCCAGCTTTTACAGGCAGATGCAATCCGTTATGGTGTGGAGCATTTCCGGAGATACCGTGGAAGATGCATGGGTGCTGTGGTATGGCAGTTAAATGATATCTGGCCGGTAGCATCCTGGGCAAGTATTGATTACTATGGCAGATGGAAAGCCCTGCACTATGCAGAGCGTAAAATGTTCGCACCGGTATTGATTTCCTGTGAGGAGATCGGAGAACTGAGCGAGCGTCCCTATTGTATCGCAGAGCCGAAGCCGATTGAGAAGAGCGGAACTCTTCATGTGACAAATGAAACCTTGGAAGTGGTTACCGGTATTGTGAAGTGGACGTTACGGGATTCAGAAAGTAAGGTACTTAAAAGCGGCGAAGAGACTGTGACTGTACCGGCATTGGATGGCGTATGGCTTGAAAAGCAGGATTTCAGTGCTTATGACGAAAGAGAAATTCACATGACTTACAGTTTTACCGTGGATGGAAAGGTGGTATCTGAAAACACCTGTCTGTTTACGGCACCGAAGCATTATTACTTCAAGAACCCGCATCTTAGCCTTAAGCAGGAGGGCAGCAGGATCACCGTAACAGCCGATGCTTATGCAAAGAATGTTGAGCTATATGACGAGAGTGGCGATGTCCGTTTCTCCGATAATTATTTTGATATGGATGCCGGCGAATATACGGTAGAAATCATCGAAGGCACGCCTGAAAATCTGAAATGCAGAAGTGTATTTGACATTGCATAAAGGGAAAAGGCACCATTTCTTTTCCCCGGTAATAACATAAGAGTAAATCAAAAGGGAGATTGGTATGTCTGAAATGATTGTATTGCTGGTTCCACTGCTTGGCACGACACTCGGCGCAGCGATGGTATTCCTGATGCGCAAAGAGATGAATGTCAGGCTGGAAAAAGCATTGCTTGGATTTGCGGCAGGAGTGATGGTTGCTGCGTCCGTCTGGTCACTCTTAATTCCGTCTATTGATATGGCAGCGGAACAGGGAGTGATCTCCTGGATCCCTGCACTGGTTGGGTTTTTGCTTGGAATCGTATTTTTACTGTTCATTGATACACTGACCCCTCACCTGCATCTTGCAAGTGATCAGCCGGAAGGGGTGAAAAGCGGATTCTCGAAAACAACCATGATGCTGCTTGCCGTCACGATTCATAATATTCCTGAGGGAATGGCGGTAGGTGTAGCCTTTGCAGGAGCCGCGATGGGTAATACCGGGATCACGATGGCAGGAGCACTGGCACTCGCGGTTGGTATTGCGATTCAGAATTTTCCGGAGGGAGCCATCATTTCCATGCCTTTAAGAGGAGAAGGCATGAGCAGGACGAAGGCATTTGTCTGTGGTGTGTTATCCGGGATTGTAGAGCCTATTGGAGCACTCATTACCATTTTATTAACCTCGCGCATCCGTCCGGCACTTCCCTATTTTCTGTCCTTCGCGGCAGGAGCCATGATTTACGTCGTGGTCGAGGAGCTGATTCCGGAATCGCAGAACGGGGATCACACCAATATTGGAACCATTGGTGTAGCGATTGGATTTGCACTGATGATGGTACTGGATGTGGCCTTGGGATAAATTCTCAGCAGAAGCAGGATAAATTTTTAGCAGAAACAGGATACCCTTGACATTATTGAGAAAAAAGTTATAATAACGGTTAGATAAGTCTAACAAAGCAAGACGCATCTTGGGTGCGTCTTGCTTAAAAATCTTGTGTTAGAATAAACTAACACAAGATAATCTCTACTAACCAAAACGGCAAAATAACGGAAATAAAAGAGGAACTTATCCATAGAAACAGAGATAAGCCGAAGCTCAATAGAGGAAAAGTGGCGAATGAATACAGTATATGAACAGGAAACAGAGAACAGATCCTATAACAGGCATGAAACAGAACACACGGAAGAAAAGTTCCAGAATAACAATATGCAGAAAGAAATGATCGTCCGGCAGATGCGGGAGAGTGGATGCCGGATCACCAAAGCAAGACTGACACTGCTGGATGTAATTCTGGAGCAGGACTGCAGCAGCTGCAAGGAGATTTATTATATTGCCTCCCAGACGATTCCGGGGATCGGGATTGCAACCGTTTACCGGATGATGAATCTGCTGGAAGAGATCGGAGCCATTAACCGCAGCAATTCCTATAAGATTTCCTATTGTGAGCATTGCAGTGAGAATGGCATGGATATAGATTGCCATGATATTATCGAATGTATTGCAAGTGCACTGGATGCCAAGGACAGCTATACCGCCGGCCACTCCCAGCGGGTGAGCGATATGGCACATGATATCTGTCAACTGATCGGACTCTCGAAGGAGGATACTGAGAAGATTCATATTGCGGCACATCTTCATGACATCGGAAAGATCGGGATACCGGACAGTGTTTTAAAGAAGCCGGGAAAACTCAACGATGAGGAATGGGAGCAGATGAAACAGCATCCACAGATCGGAGCAAATATTTTGAGCAAATCCCATCGGCTGGTGGAACTTAAAGAAATTGTGCTGCATCATCACGAGCGGTACGATGGAAAGGGCTATCCCGCCGGACTGAAAGCAGAGGAAATCCCGATCGGAGCACGGATTATTGCGATCTGTGATTCCATCGATGCCATGACCAGTACACGGCATTACCGCAATGCCATGACACTTTCCCAGTGCTATGTGGAAATCGAGCGGAATCTGGGGAAGATGTACGATCCCACTATCGGAAACTATGCGCTGGAGCATTGGGAGGAAATCACAAGACATATTGCGGAGCGATAAGAGAGACATCGATCCACCTTGGAATTGAGAATTGGTAACTATTCTCAATGGTTACCAGAATTGTTAAAAGGAACACCTGTCATATCAAAGGATGTGATGGGTGTTTTTACTACCAGATAAGATATATAAAGATATATGGGAAAACGAATCGTATGCCATTGGAGGCATTCCCTGTGGTTGACTTCCCATAGAAAATACGGTATATTTTAGGCGCATATCTGTTGCGATACAGTAGGAAAAGTTATAGGAAAGGTTAAAAGCATGATTGATAAGAAGTTACTCCGTCTGCTCGGTGAGAATAAGAGATATATTGTTTATACGGTTGCATGGATGATCCTTGGATTATTTGCGAACATCGGTATTACGGCCTGCATCTGCCGGATCATTGCGCTGGCAGCGCATTATGAAATGTACAGTGGGGGAGCCATTATTTTCTTATGGCCGGTATGGGGAGCGGTGCTTGCGATTGCAGTACGTTATCTGGCATCCCGACGTACCGGGGATCTGAGGGATCAGCTTGGACGAAAGGTGAAATTAAGCCTCAGAGAGCAGGTTTATCATAAGATCGTAAAACTGGGTGTACGCTCTACGGATGGAATGAGTATGGCAGGACTGACACAGGTTTCCTTAGAGGGTGTGGAACAGCTTGACCTGTATTATACCAATTATCTGCCACAGTTTTTCTATGCCATGCTGGCTCCGGTGATTCTGTTTTGTATTACGGTATGGATGGATCATAAAGTGGCATTCATTCTGCTTGCCTGTGTGCCGCTGATTCCGATGTCCATTATTGCTGTATCCAAATATGCGAAGAAGATTTTTGCCAAATACTGGGACAAGTATACCTCGATGGGAGATTCCTTCCTTGACAGTGTACAGGGGCTTAAGGAACTGAAAATTTTCAAGGCTGACGAGGCACAGCACCGGAAGATGAATGAAACGAGTGAGGAATTCCGTAAGATTACAATGAAGGTGCTGGTGATGCAGCTTGCCAGTACTACGATTATGGATCTGGTTGCTTATGGCGGCGCCGGGATTGGAATTGCAGTAGCAGTTCTGGATGTGGTAAAGCATGGACTGGATCCGTATGTGGCATTGTTTCTGATTCTAGTAGCGGTAGATTTCTTCCTGCCGTTACGGGCGTTTGGGTCGGCATTCCACATTGCTATGAACGGTGTCAGCGCCGGAAATAAAATTCTGTCTTTACTGGATCTGCCGGATCCCCAATGGGGAAATGAAGAGGTTACGGATACAGAGCTTACACTTCAAAACGTAACCTTTTCCTATGATGGACAGCGGGAAGTGTTAAAGCGGATTACCATGGACTTCCCGGGAACCGGAATGACTGCGATTGTCGGAGAGTCCGGCTGTGGCAAGAGCACGGTCGTAAATCTCTTATCCGGTGCATTCCGCCCGCAAGAAGGAATGGTTTTGATCGGAGGGAAGGCCATGGAGCAGGTCGACCGGGAAAGCTACTATGCGCATCTTGCCATCGTCAGCTATAATACGTATCTCTTTAATGAAACCGTAAGAGAGAACTTTTTCCTTGCAAAGAAGAAGGCTTTGGATGAGGAGATTTATGCGGCACTTGAAAAGGTGAATCTTGCTTCCTTTATCCGAGAAAACGGGGGACTTGATAAGGTGATTACCGAGGATGCCGCCAATATTTCCGGCGGACAGAAGCAGCGGCTTGCGCTTGCTGTGAATCTGGTTGCCGATAAAGAAATATACATTTTTGATGAGGCCACCAGCAACATTGACATCGAGAGTGAGACGATCATTATGAATAATATTAAAGAGTTGTCGAAGAAAAAGAGCGTGACCGTGATTTCACACCGTCTGGCGAATGTGGTTCAGTCTGACAATATTTATTATATGGAAGAGGGAAGTGTCATGGAGAGTGGCACGCATGAGCAGCTGATGGAAAGAAAAGGCGGCTATGCGAAGCTGTATCTGGCACAGAAAAAACTGGAAGAAGGATATACGGAGGTGAGAGCATGAGCAAGAAGAAACTACGCAGAAGCGGCGTGAAGATCATGGCGAGTCTCATTGTGCTGCTTGGCAGTCTTTCCTATATTATGATTCTTGCAGTATTGAATGGTTCCATTGGGTTCTTATGTGCGATGGGAGTTACTTTATCCGGGGCTGTCGGAATTGCCAAAGCCCTCGGAGAAGACATTGCGTTATCCTATGGCGTGATCGTAGCATTGTCAATTGGCTGCGGTGTGCTGCGAGGACTTTTGCGTTATCTGGAACAGTACAGCAATCATTACATTGCATTCCGGCTTCTTGCGGTATTGCGTGACCGGATCTTCGCAGCCTTGCGCGTGTTGTGTCCTGCGAAGCTTGAAAGTAAGAAAAAGGGTGCTATCATTGCCATGATTACCTCAGATATTGAAACGTTGGAGGTGTTTTATGCACATACAATTTCCCCGATCTGTATTGCTGTTTTAGTATCTTCTTTTATGGTGATTTTCACAGGGCTCATTTCGAGCTGGTATCTGGCCGGAATGGCGTTTTTGGGATATGTACTGATCGGAATTGTTGTACCGCTTGTTTCTTCTGCAAGGTTAAAGGAATCCGGGGTGAACTACCGGAGAGAATTCGCATCCTTCAATGCGTATTTCCTTGATAGTATCAAGGGAATTAAAGACATTGTATTAAATCGAGCAGGCTTGGAGCGGGAAAAGGAAGTGGACTGCCGCTCGCATCGTTTGCTTTCCGAAACAAAAAAGATGAAGCATGACATTACGAAAGCCTCTGCTGCAACGGAGCTTTGCGTATCCGTGGTGATTCTCTGTACACTGGGAATTGCAGTATTTCTTGTGACGCAGGAGATGCTGTCTGTGGGAAGAATGATCATCGGTGTGGTTGCGGTATTTGGCTCCTTCGGACCGGTCATTGCGATTTCTGCGCTGCCGGGCAATCTGACCCAGACCTTTGCTTCCGGTGACCGTGTATTGGATCTTCTGGCAGAAAAACCTGCGGTAACGCCCATAAACGATGGACAAACGTTTACCTATGAAAATCTTTCGGTAAAGGATTTATCTTTTTCCTATGATAGCGAAGAACAGGTGCTTAAGGACATCTGCATGAATGCGAAAAAGGGAGAGATCATTGGTATTATCGGAGAGTCGGGCTGTGGAAAATCGACCTTCCTTAAATTATTGCTGCGGTTCTGGGAAAAGGACGGCGGAGAAATCTGTTACAATGGAACGGATATCGATGCGGTTGCTACAGACAGTCTGCTCGACAATGTGACGATGGTAAGTCAGGTGACGTATTTATTTGATGAAACGATTGAAGAGAACCTCCGCATTGCAAAACCCGATGCAACGAAGGAAGAGCTGGAGCAGGCATGTAAACTGGCATCCGTGCATGACTTTATCGTGACGCTTCCGGATGGCTACCAGACGAAGGTGGGCGCACTGGGAGATCATCTTTCCGCAGGAGAAAAGCAGAGAATCGGTCTGGCACGGGCATTTTTGCGTGGAAGCGAACTGATTCTGTTAGATGAACCGACCAGCAATGTGGACAGTATCAATGAGGGGATTATTTTAAAGGCATTGAAGGAGCAGAAGAATAAAAAGAGCATCCTTCTGGTATCCCACAGGGAATCCACGATGGCGATTGCAGACCGTATTTACCGGGTAGAAGGAGGGCGGATGTATGAGCAGAGTGGAAAGTAAGCGTGAGAGGGAAAAAAGAACCGTAGCCTTGATGATCCGTCTGTATTGCCGGAAGAAGCACGGGACAAGGAAGGAACTGTGTGCGGAATGTCAGGCATTACAGGATTATGCGGTGCAGCGAAGTGACAAGTGTCCGTTTATGGAGACAAAGACCTTCTGCTCGAATTGCAAGGTGCACTGTTACCGACCGGAGATGCGGGAGAAAATCCGAGAGGTCATGCGGTTTTCAGGCCCGCGGATGATATTATATCATCCGGTGATGGCGGTTGCACATCTGATCGAAAGCCGAAAAGAGAAGAAGCGATTGGGGTAACGAAAGATGGAAGGAACAGGAGAAACAATATGAGCAAGACAGGTGCAAAGATACTGTTAACAACGGTTTTTATAGCAAGAGGAACATCCTTTCTTTTTTCAAAAACATTAATGGAATCCATGTCACCGATGAGTATTCTGGCGATCCGGTTTATTCTGGCGTTTTTGGTTCTGGCGGTGATTTTCTTTAAAAAGCTGAAGGAATGCAGTAAGGAGAGCTTAAAAGGCGGATTGATTTTAGGTGTTCTGTATACGGTCTGCATGATTTTTGAAATGTATGGCCTGAGACGGATTGACTCCGGAGTCAGCGCCTTGATTGAAAATATGGCGATTGTCATGGTGCCGATTTATGCAGCGGTATTGACAAGATCTCTGCCACAAAAGAAGACCATGCTTTGTGCGGTGCTGGCAGTGATCGGGGTAGGATTCCTGTCCCTTACACAAAGCAGTAATCCGGGGGGCGGCATTGGCATTGCGTTAATGATCTGTGCGGCACTTACCTATGCAGCTTGCATTATGACGACGGAACATGTGACACAGAATGCGGATCCTGTTACGGTCGGAATGCTGCAGCTTGGTGTGATGGGGGTACTGTGCCTGATCGCATCGTTGTTTACCGGAAGCTTTGGCGTGCCACAGACCGGAAAGCAGTGGCTGATGCTGTTGTTTCTTGTATTACTGTGCAGCTGCTTTGGATTTACGTTTCAACCGGTCGGACAGAAATATCTTCCTGCAGAAACGGCTGCAGTATTTACGGTTGTGAATCCTCTGACCGCAAGTGTGATGGGTGTAGTCCTTGCAGGTGAGGGAATGACGGTGTTGAAGCTCATTGGATATGTGCTGATTCTGGCGGCACTCGTGATTTACAATATCTCAGGAACAGCGAAGAAACAGTAATACATTTCATGCAAATTAGAGTAAGATGAAAAGAATAAAGTAACTATCTGAATAGTTACACACAAATAAAAAAAGAAGAGCCTTGATTTCATTATCTTAGTCATAATGAAAAGAGGACTCTTCTTAATTTTTACTCATTATTCATATAACTTCACAGATTTCAAAAATACTTCATCTCTGGCGGCAGTGATCCGGAGCTGTACCTGTGAAATCCGTTCAGAAGTATCATCCGTAAGCGGATTCTGTAAGGCGAAAGGATCCTGCAGCTGGCAGATCTTCTTATGGCCGATACAGGTTCCCTGATAAATCGGATACTGGGCTCCACTTAGGAAATCTGCCGTGACACGGAAGCTTTCCACACGCTGTCCCTTCGTAATATCTTCCTGTACAACAATATATTTGATGTTCTGAACCGGGTGCTCCAGGAGCAGACGGTAGCAGGGCTGTGTGGCAGGAGAGGCTTCCTCCTTTTCTAGGTGGAAGGGGATTTCTTTTCCAAATTCCTGATCCAGTAATCCACGTAATTCCTTGAGGCGTTTTACATCGCGTTCATCAATCAGACCGACGGTTGTGGGTGGCAGATTCAGGTGAAAGCAGGAGTTTGCGCCGACGCTGATTAAGTACGTGTGGAAGAGGCGTTCCAGAGAATGCGGTTCCTCTTCCGGATGCCAGAACCAGCCCGGGCGGATCGACATATTGATCTCCGCAGGGGTAAAGGTCAGTCCCTTGGAATACAAAATGTTGGGCATGGTTCCAAGTTCCTTCTCGGTATTATAAATCCATGACAGGTCACCTTCATCTGCCATAGGGCCTTTTCCGGTCTGGATGGGGCTGTAGAAGCAAAGCTCGGATGGAATAACCGCCCATTCGGCATGGCGGGCAACGCCGGCCTCGTTTCCGCACCAACGGATATCAGGTCCAAAGTCATTAAAGATCAGCGCTTCCGGCTGGTATTTGTGAATCAGCTCAAAGTAACGCGGGAAGTCATAGACCTGTTTCTTTCCATTCGGGCCTTCTCCGCAGGCATTGTCAAACCATACATAGAAAATATCACCGTACTGTGTCAGGAGCTCAGTTAACTGGCTGCAGAAATAATCGTTGTATTCCGGTGTGCCGTAATAAGCAGAATTCCGGTCCCAGGGGGATAAATAGAAACCGAATTTGATGCCGCCTCTTCGGCAGGCATCGGCTGCTTCTTTCACGACATCCCGTTTTAAGGGACTGTTTTTTACGGAATGTTCGGTATACTTCGAAGGCCATAAGCAGAAGCCGTCATGGTGCTTGGCGGTTAGGACCATACCCTTCATACCGGCAGCTTTGATGGCGCTTACCCACTGGTCACAGTCTAATTTTACCGGGTTAAAAATGGAAGGATCTTCGGATCCGTCGCCCCACTCCTTATTGGTATAGGTATTGGGTCCGAAATGGATAAATGCATAGGACTCCATTTCGTACCAGTTCAGTTGCTTCTGGGAGGGCAGTACGTTGGCTGCCTCTTTTAAAAATTTTATCATGGAAGGTTACCTCTTTTTCTTTTTTCTGAGGTTCATTGTATCATAATAAGACAAGATACGGAATAGATGCAGAGCAGATCCTGTGGAAAATAGGCAGTAATTGTGGTAAGATGGCAGGGTGATTGTATGGTTTGCGGCATTTGTTACACATTTTCTGATTCATTAGATTTTGGAAGTTGACTTTGCTTATTTTCGGTTTGAAAAGTAGGAGAGACGAATGATTACAACAATTTTATGGGATGTGGATGGCACCCTGCTGAATTTTCTGGCAGCAGAAAAGGCAGCCATTCAAAGCTTATTTAAGGAATATCATCTGGGGGAATGCAGCGATGAGAAGATTGCGCGGTATTCGAAGATCAACCGGAACTACTGGGAGAGGCTGGAGCGTGGAGAGCTTACGAAACCGGAGATTCTGTTGGGAAGATTCCGGGATTTTTTCGCAAGTGAAGGAATTGATCCGGGGCTTGCAGAAGAATTCAATGAGAAATATCAGGTACGTCTGGGAGATACGATTGTATATTGCGATGACAGCCTGAATATTGTGAAAGCCTTGCAGGGGAAAGTCAGGCAGTATGTAGTATCGAATGGAACGGTTGTGGCGCAGACGAAAAAGCTTCGTCTTTCCGGGATCGGAGAATTCATGGATGGCATTTTCCTGTCGGAGGATTTAAAGGCAGAGAAGCCGGGCATGGAATTCTTTACCAAGGTATTTCAGGCCATTGGTCCGGTGAATAAAGAAGAAATGCTGATTGTGGGAGATTCCCTTACCAGTGATATCCGGGGAGGAAACAATGCCGGAATCCGTACCTGCTGGTATCACCCGGAAGGACGGGACGATACCATGATACAGGAAGCCGGAGTACAGGTGGATGAGGTGATTACCGACCTGCATCAGGTGTATAAAGTTTTAGAAATGAAAGGTTGATGTCTATTCTGTATGGATGTAAGCATTCGTAGAAAGCAATTCTGCATGGCTCTTACAGATCAGACAGAATAAGTGCTTCAGCCAGTCTGGCAGACTTTTCCAGATCCGAAACACTGGTATATTCCTTGCAGGAGTGGCAGTCATTCATTCCGCAGGCAACCACCAGACCGGTAATGCCATGATGGAAGAAGTGATTGTTGTCACTGCCACCGTAAGTACTGATCAGATTCGGTTCAAGGTGAAGGGAATCGCAGGCTGCTGTAAAACGGGTGACGGCCTTGGAAGAGGGATCTACCCGGTAGGCAAGGCAAAAGGTCTGGGCCTTGAAATCAATTGTGCCACCGATAAGAAGAGCAGATTCTTCACAGATTTCCCTGATTTCATCGAGCTTACGCTGGGCGCTTTCATTATTAAAGCTGCGGACTTCTCCGGTGATGATACAGGTTTCGGGAACGACATTGGTGGCAGATCCACCCTGTATGGTGCCGACATTTACGGTCGTATCTCCGACCTGCCCACAGGAGATCGCGTTGACGGCGTGTGCGGCAGCTTTGATGGCATGGATTCCGCTTTTGGGAGAAAAGGCAGCATGGGCAGCCCTTCCATGGAAAACGGCTTCAAAAGAAAGAATCGCGGGAGCCTGACAGGCAGCGCCGCCAATCGGGCCTGTCAGATCAAATACATAGGCTTCCTTTGATTTTAATCTGGAGAAATTAAAATGCTGGATACCCTCACAATAGGTTTCTTCGGAAACATCAAATATAATTTCTACAGGGCGGTGTGCCTTACCGTCTTCTTTTATGGAAGTGACGGCTTCTAAAATGGCACAGATTCCGGCAAGGTCATCCGCACCTAAAACGGTCGTTCCATCCGAAGTGATCGTACCATCGGGATGAAAAACGCAGCGTTTCTTCTTGGCAGGCTCTACGGAATCCATATGCGCGGATAAAAGGATCGGAGGGAGTGCCTTTTCCCCTTCGACATAAGCATAGAGATTACCACAGTTCCCGTTAAGCTTTGATGCGGTATCATCTTCCTCAAAGGGAATGGACAGTGCCGTGAGAGCCTTTTTCAGATAGTCACATAGGGCAGCCTCTTCTCCGGAGGAATTGGGAATGGCAACTAATTCTTCAAAACGATGGATGAAACGATCCTGATTAATCATGATGAACTCCTTATTGTTGTACAAGATCTTCTATAATGGAACCGATGTTCTGCAATTGCTTGATTTCTTCATACATATTATTCACAGGCCTTTTGACATTACTGCCTGCTCGTGCCTCGTTCCGGTGATGAATAGTTATATTATATCAGTTTTATATTAAAAAGCAATCCGATTTTATGTTAAAAATAATCTAATTTTATGTTAAAAACATATTGGACAAATCCTTTAAGTATGATATTATAACAGATAAAAAGTGATATACGTCTGTAAATAAATTACACAGAGAAAGTCTGGAAAAGTTAAATATATGCCAATAATACGACCAATATCTATATTGGGGAATATCACAGAATTAGTGGAGGTTTGAAAAAGAAGAGGAGCAGGTGTTTCTGATAAAAACAGCTATGCCGATCCGGATGACATGAAAATTGATGTACAGGACGGATTGCCAAGAAAGTATAAAACTGAATAAATGAACCGTGTGTACGAAAAACGGCATTCACCTTAGCTATCGGGTGAATGCCGTTTTTCGTAGATTAAAACAATCTGCGAAAATGGACTTAAAATTGGTTTATATCCGGCATTTCCGGATTTTTCTGACCCTTATTTTGACCCAGAAAATCGGAATATATAACTCCCAGTGAGTTCATGTACTGACGCTTCGTATCCAGCGTCGGATGCACATATCGGTTTAACGTAATACGCACATCGGAATGTCCCATAATCTCGCTCAGGCTCTTGATGTCCGTGCCGTTGTTAATGCAGTTTGTTGCAAAGGTGTGCCGCAGGATATGGAAATTGGTCTTTGGAAGCCGCGCTTCCTCCAGATATTTGGCATACCGGTTCTGATAGGTTCTGGGTTCCATGGGTTTTGCTTTTTGCAAAAGATAGCCCTCATTTTCCCGATAGAGCATGAGAATATTGACGATATAATCGGACAGCGGAATTTTCCTCTTGGAAAAGCAGCTTTTCGGTTCTCCCTCCATGAGCTTTGTCTTCTGATCACCTTCGTTAATGGAAATCCGCTGTACCGTTCTGCGGACATAGAGCAGATTGTTTTCAAAGTCAATGTCCTCCCATTTCAAAGCGCAGATTTCGCCCAGCCGGATTCCGGTCGTCATACACAGGAGAATCCCGGCTTTGCTGATATTCATATCCTCATGCAGCCAGTTGATCAGCCGGGACTGCTCAGAAATCGTAAGCACCTCTATTTCTATCCGTTCTTTTCGCTCCGTCTCAGGCTTCAGCTGATAGGGAACGATCCCGTATTCCTCTGCACCGTATTTCATAATCTGGTTCAGCACACAGGATATGCTTGCAGAAAGGCTTCTGGATATGGTTTGATCCGTTACCAGAACCTGATTGACCTTTTCCTGTGTCAGAACGCTGAGAGTGAGTCTGCCGAGCACGGGCTGAATGTGTGTATAATACACCTCGGAATATTTGGCATAGGTAGAATACTTGCGCTTTTTGCGGATTTCCTGCAGCCAGCTTGCCGCAATATCATCTACCGGCATACTCTGGTCATAATCCGCAGCGCTTCCGGATTCTTTCTGCACGAGCGTGGACTGCGCATGATTTTTAGCCGCATCCAGCTTTTTCTTCGTATTCGTATAAGTTCTTGCATACACGGAGTGACACCGACGTTTTCCACTCACCGGATCGAAAACGTAAAAGCGCCCCTCCCATCGCCCATCTTTTCTTTTTCGTATATTGTCCCCGCGTCGTGACATTCTTTTCCTCCCCTGACCACTTTCTTGACCCGGAATGATTTAAAATGGACATCTTTTTCGATGTATTTCCTGATCATTTCCGCAAGTTATTCAAAGAATATTGACAAATTTCAACTTTGCGTCCATAATT
>CAVJLN010000064.1:0-14315 GCA_963650485.1 Bacteroidaceae bacterium | reverse complement strand
CCGGGTACCGTTCGCACTAAGCTCAACCTTCGCTTTCAGCTCGCTTTCGCTAAGTATTCTACATGTACCCGCTTCACTAAATTCGACCTTCGCTTTCGCTCGTTCTCATTAAGTGTCCGGGTACCGTTCGCACTAAGCTCAACCTTCGCTTTCAGCTCGCTTTCGCTAAGTGCTCTACATGAAAAAAGCGCTACATACGTGGCGCCGGAATAGATAAAATATAATGAGCCACCCGGGACTCGAACCCGGGACAACTTGATTAAAAGTCAAGTGCTCTACCGCCTGAGCTAGTGGCCCATATTTATCAGCTGGGCTAGCTGGATTCGAACCAGCGAATGCAGGGATCAAAACCCTGTGCCTTACCGCTTGGCGATAGCCCATTAAACGAACCGTATTCTACCGGTTCCTCACCAAGCTTGTCCCCTGGGACAACCCCGGGTAAGGTGGATAGAGGGACTCGAACCCTCGGCCTCCAGAGCCACAATCTGGCGCGCTAACCAACTGCGCCATACCCACCATATGTGAGAAAGGTTTCATCCATCTCTCAAATGTGCCCAAAGGGATTCGAACCCCCGACCCACGGCTTAGAAGGCCGTTGCTCTATCCAGCTGAGCTATGGACACATATAAGCGGGTGATGGGAATCGAACCCACGTATCCAGCTTGGAAGGCTGGTGTTCTACCATTGAACTACACCCGCATGGCATTTCTTACAAATCGGGGTGACAGGATTCGAACCTGCGACCTCCTGGTCCCAAACCAGGCGCTCTAGCCAAGCTGAGCCACACCCCGGTAGACATTCAAATGCTTCACCACACGACGCAAAATATATTATATGGTATCACCTGAACAATGTCAACTGATTTTTATGCTTTTTGTGCTAATTTTTTTGTCGTATTTATTTATTTGCAATCGCGTGTGTCCTTGATTCGTTCCGTGTTTCTATCGACCTGAAATCACACGCCTTACCGGCAGTTTGGTTATTGTGGAATTGATGTACCAGCTCTGATTACTGCAGATAACGGATCTCAAAGCCTACACTCTGCGAGATTTCGTCCTCAATCGTCATCACAATATAAGACGGCCTTCTTCCCTCCTGACGAGGATAGGTCAGCGACCCCGGATTAAGGGCAATGATATCCTTGTCCCGGTCTGCAACCGGCTTATGCGTATGTCCGTACATGACAATATCCACCCCCCGGTCGCGCGCTTCCTGCTTCAATTCCTGGTTTCCCATCGATACGCCATAAGTATTTCCGTGAACAAGCCATACCTTGTACTTTCCGATCCGGAACTCCTTTTCTCTCGGCAGATCCGAAAAGAAATCGTTATTTCCTGCTACCATATGAACGGGACAGCCGGCCTTCTGACTGATCAGATACTCGCTTCCTTCGATGTCTCCGCAATGAACCAGCAGATCAATGGGCTCCTCTTTGTCCACCACCTGCATGAAATTCTCATTCTGTCTGTGTGTATCACTTACAATCAGTACCTTCATTCATGTACCTCTCAATCTTTTGTCTCATAGAACGTAAGGCATTACCTCTGTGACTGATTGCGTTCTTCTCCTCTTCGGTCAGTTCTGCTGAGGTCTGCACATAAGGTGGAACCAGAAAGATCGGATCATAGCCGAAACCATTCCTTCCCCGTTCTTCATAACCGATTCTTCCTTCGATCGTGCCTTCTGTCGTAAGCAGCGTTCCATCCGGCATCACCGTTGCAATCGCACAGACAAACCGTGCTGTCCGCTTTTCATCCGGGACTCCGTTAAGACGTTCGATCAGGTTCGCATTTTTAATCTCATAGGAGGTATCCTCACCAAGATATCTTGCTGAATAAATTCCGGGCTCCTTATTCAGGGCATCAATCTCCAGCCCGGAATCATCTGCCATGACAAAATCTCCCGGTGCAAGCGCCGCGATAGCTTTCGCCTTAATCGTTGCATTTTCTGCAAAGGACTTCCCATCCTCTACAATATCCGTAAAGACACCGGCTTCCTTCATGGACAAGATATCAACCTCTTCTCCGTCCACTCGAAATCCCTGCATGATCTCACGGATCTCTCTCATTTTATTCTGATTTCCTGTTGCAAAAATAATACGGGACATTCCGCATACCTCGCTCTATTAGTGATCTTCGGTGAAATAAGTCTTATACGAACCAACAATAGCATTATAAATGCCATTTGCGATTTTTTCAATATAATCCTCACGTTTCAAAAGGATCGCTTCCTGTTTGTTCGACAGACAACCCACGCGTACCTCCGCAGCCGGAACCGTTGCATGGAGCAGTTTGCTTTCTTCGGATGCTTTTTCCAGTCCCAGTGCCTTGGTCTTAATCTCTGAAGCCAGTTCCTTTTCCAGAAGATCTGCCAGTTCCACGCTGCCAAACCCCGGAATAAAATATTGATCGTTATAAATCGTGCTGACTCCGTATACCGCTTCCTCTTCTCTGTTATCCACCGATATGGCAATATACATGTCCGCCTTCACTTCATTGGCAAGTGCTATCCGCTGCTCTGCGTCAGGATTCACATCGTCCATCCGCGTATAATATGCCTTGATCTCACTTTCGTCGAGCTTTTCCTTCAGTTTCCTTGCAATCTGAAGCGTCAGCTCCTTTTCTATCACGCCATTACCTTCTTCGCCTCTGTCCGGGCCTCCACAGGAAGGATCAATGACGACAATCTGATTATAAATCTCTCCCGGATTTAAAAAGCTGATGTACAGCTCATTATTTTCAAACACCGTACGGTATTCATAAACCTGCGTCAGTTTAAAAACCAGCGCAACGCCCCCCTCGGTTTCATGATAAAAGCCTGCTTCTACCCCGGTTCGGTTTCCCATGAGCGCATGCTCTGCATAAAACGACTCCTGTGCATTCTGAATCACCACATAAAGCTCCTGATCCATATAATGGTTTTCTATCGTGATCTCTTCTGCTTTACTTCCCTCCGGCAGTGGAATACAGAGATAATCGGTTGCTGCTTCCGTATCGAAAGCAAGTGCATTTTCGGAATCTGTGGAAAAAGTCTGCAGTTCAATGGTATTCTCGGTTCTCACAACCTCATCCTGTGCAGCCTCTGTAACGGTAATCTCCTTTGTGGTGGATAGACCGATCATCAGACCCAAAACCGCCACTGAAAACAGGCACACCAGTACCGCCGTTCTCTTCATTAATTTCTGTTGCATGACCATTCCTTCCGATTTCTATATCGTCTATTGACAAATTTACATGGAGCTTAGGGATTTTTCTTCGGCGGTTTCGGTCCGGGGAACTGATAAAAGTAGGTCTTCATCATTCCGTTATATATTTTACGATTCTTATCCGCCTTAAGTCCAAGCGCTTCCTGCGCCTTATCATAGGAAGTAATCAGATACAACGACCAGTCATCCAGCTTCTTAAACTGCTCCCCGATCGTATGATACAGATCGAAAAGCGCTTCCTTTTCCTCCAACCGCTCTCCGTAAGGAGGATTGGTAATCACAAATCCATACTTCTTGCTGTGGCTTAACCGATCCACTCCCCGCTTCTGGAAATGAATTAAATGATCTACACCTGCAAGACGTGCATTCTGCCTTGCGTACTCTACCATTGTTTCATCCAGATCGTACCCCTGAATATCTGTTTCCACATTCAGGTCGATCTCTTCCGTCGCTTCCTCACGGACTTCCTTCCATTCCTTTTCCGGAATCAGGTGATTCCAAGTCATTGACGTAAAGCTCCGGTTTACTCCCGGTGCCATATGGGCTGCCATCATCGCTGCTTCAATCGGGAATGTTCCGCTTCCGCAGAACGGATCCACCAGAATGCGGTTTCCTCTCCATGGAGTAAGCATAATCAGGGCTGCCGCCAGATTCTCGGCAATCGGCGCCTTGGCCGTCAGCTTACGGTATCCTCTCTTATGTAAGGATTCTCCGGTCGTGTCAATCCCAACCAGCACCTCATCCTTATGCAGAAATGCCCGCACCGGGAAGAGATCCCCATCCTCTGCAAACCAACTGATGTGATGAACTTCCTTCATCCTCTCTACCATGGCTTTTTTCATAATAGACTGAATATCCGAAGGACTGAACAGCTTACTCTTTACGCTGGCTGCCTTCGTCACATAAAACTTACCATTCACCGGTATGTAGCGCTCCCAGGAAATTGCTTTCGTTCCCTGAAACAGATCCTCAAAGGTTTCTGCATGAAATTCTCCGGCTTTAATCAGGATTCTCTCTGCCGTACGCAGATAAATATTCGCCCGGCATACCGCTTCCGCATCTCCTTCAAACAGGATTCTTCCATCCTCAACACGGATAATCTCATATCCAAGCTCCAGTATTTCTCTTTTTAAAACCGCCTCAAGTCCAAAATGACAAGGGGCAATCAATTCTAATCGTTCCATTTTCCAACCTTCGTTTCTGTTCTCCATCACCATGCCTTTGAGTTACCGGCATCGTCTGACTCTCTTCAAAGGATAACATACCTGTCTTTTTCAGGCAACAAAGAGTTTTTAAGGCCAAAAAAGGCGCCCTTTA
Source organism: Bacteroidaceae bacterium (assembly GCA_963650485.1). Lineage (GTDB taxonomy): Bacteria > Bacillota > Clostridia > Lachnospirales > Lachnospiraceae > Suilimivivens. The sequence continues at coordinate 9,793 of CAVJLN010000064.1, read as the reverse complement.
CGGACGCCTTCCGTTGGTCTTAATAATCGCTCTTGTTGGTGTTTTTGTCCTTAGAGCTGTTGGCAGACTGGTTCTTCTGGGAATTCTTGGAAGAATTCTGAGAATCCTTGGAAGAAGCACTTCCCTGAGAATTGGTTGTCTTGTTTTCACTGTAATCGTTCTTAGACATAATTCCTCACATTCCGCCGTCTGATCTTTCTACGGCTTAATCTATTTTTTGTTACAGGAGTATTATGAACGATTTGAAAATTTTTATTCATGATTGCTTTTCATTTATTTTCACTGATTTTCTGCTTGTTCCTCTCACGAAATTCACGCTTCACTTTATTTGCATTCGTTAAGTGTTCCGGACTGGTTCGCACTAAGTTCAAGCTTCACCTTACGGTTTGCTTTCATCAAGTGCTTTACACAACAAAAGAGGCATTGCTTTCGCAATGCCCCTAAAGTTTCAGGTTTTATTTAATTACTTGGAAGCTTTCCAATCTTCGTACTGCTTAGAGAACTCAGCAAGTACATCCTGGTATCCAGCTTCGTCAAGTGCTGCATTGTATTCAGCGATAGTAGCTTCTACATCTGCTGCTGCGTATCCGCCAAGCTCAAGAACGAATCCATACTGGTCGAATACGTTTGTACATGCAGCGTACTGAGCTTCAACAGGAGTTACATTAAATCTGAAGCCTGCTGCACAGGAAGCCTGAGCCTGTCCGTTCATATCCTGGTAGATCTGAACCTTGTCATCAGGTTCGCCAGCGCAAAGGGTAAGCGGAACTACGGAAGTTGACTCCCAAGCTGCATGACCATACTTCTCGTTGTTAGCTACAACCTTGCCATCAGCATCTAAGGTGTAGTCTACATCCTTAATACCATAGGTGTAAAGGTCAGCTAAAGTGTTATCTGTATACAGTAAACCTAAGAAGTCGATACAAGCCTTAGCCTGCTCTTCTGTAGAGTTAGCTGTAATCGCGAAGCAGGAGCCAAGAGTTGTGGTAGAATGAGCATACTTGCCGGTAAAGCCTTCTACGAATACTTCTTCCTGCATATCACGGCTTTCGGAGTTGGACTCGTCACCAGGTACACATGTCCACCAGGTAATGCCCCAGTTCTGTGTCTGAGCTTCGCTATCGGATGTTGTCTTGGTTACTTCATCTTCAGAGATGTAACCCTTCTCACCCCATTCGCACATTAAAGTACAGAAATCAAGGTAATCCTGAGTTAATGTAGGGTTAACTACAGTATCGGTAGCACGATCAACTGCGAATAAGGAGTTAGCTCCATCGAAGAAGTCATACTTGTCGATGTAATATCTGAAGAACATTGGTGTCTTACCTACAAGATAAGGATACTTAAGTCCCTTCTCTGTCTTACACCATTCAAGGTACGGCTCAAGATCCTTGAGTTCCTTGATGGAAGAGGTGTCAAGACCGAACTCGGTAGCATAACCTTCAGGAGCCTTTAAGTCATATCCTTCGTATGCTTCCTTGTAAACCGGAACATAGTAATCTTTTCCATCATAACGGGAAGAAGTCCAGATAGATTCCGGCATGGAATCATAAAGGGTTGTTCCAGGTAACAGGTCTGTAATATCATAAGCTGCGTTAGCCTTGTACAGATCGTTGGTTCCGATGGTTCCCATCCAGCTTGCGGTCCAGAGTAAGTTGATTTCGTTGTTTGCTAATGCAAGGTTTGCCTTATCTGCATATTCACCTGAAGGAATATCATTGATTGTAACCTGTACATTGATCTTATCAGCGATATACTCGTTGATAGCGTCCTGAACTGCTGTTACTTCAGCACTGTCAGGCTGTCCTAAGTTGTAGGTAGCTCTGTAAATACTGATGTTAACGGTTTCACCACTTGCTGCTTCAGTGGTATCTGTTGCTTCAGTGGTATCTGCAGCTTCTGTTGTGTCTGCTGCTTCTGTTGTGTCTGCTGCTTCTGTTGTGTCTGCTGCAGATGTGTCTGTGGTGCTGCCACCGCATCCAGCAAGAGTGCTGACTGCCATAGCTGCTACCAGCAGAGCTGATAAAAGTTTTTTCTTCATTTGATAAAAACCTCCCTTTTTATTTATATTCTCAAAGGTGACACCGGAATTGATGTCACCCGGAATACCATAATAAATTGTGTAATTACAGATGTCCTTTCAGGGCATCAAATATTACATTAACCCTTAACAGATCCTACGGTTAAGCCCTTGATGAAATATTTCTGGAAGAACGGATATACTACCATAATCGGTCCGATAACAATTAATACGGTTGCCATTGTTGAAGAATACTGAGGAATCGTTCCTCCCATCGCTGCTCTTGCTGCAGCAGGTACATTCGTATTGTTCAGCAGAAACTCGATACTCTTCTGGATACTTACAAGAAGTAACTGTAACGGCTTCTTATTATCAGAGGTAATATAAAGCAATGCATTCTGCCAGTCATTCCAGTAAGCGGTAGCCATCATGAAACCTACGGCCGCCATGGAAGGCTTAAGAAGCGGAAGGGTGATCTGGAAGAATGTTCTGTACTCACCTGCACCGTCAATCTTTGCAGCCTCCATCAATTCGTTCGGAATGCTGTTTGCGATGTATGTTCTTAAGATGATTACGTTCATCGTAGACACACATAACGGAAGGATTAATAACCATAAGCTGTCTTTTAAGTGATAGTAGCTTGTAAAGATGATATATCCGGAAAGCTGACCACCATTAAACAGCATCGGAATCAAAAGGTAAATTGATAAAAATCTGGATAAACGGAATTCCTTTCTGCTAATGGAATAAGCAAACATAGCCATTACCATAAGTCCTAAGAAAGTACCAAATACCGTAATAAAAATCGTAACTGCATAAGAGGTCAGCAACTGATGACCATATTTCAAAACGGACTGTACACCTGCCAGAGACCATTTCTCCGGGAAGAAGCTGAAACCATTATTCAGAATTGCAGTTTCATCTGAAAATGCTGCAATAAATACCAACAACACCGGGAGGAAGCAAAACAGTGTATACAGCAAAAGGAAAAATCCAAGTATGTACTGACCGACGCCCTTTTTTTCTTTTCTGGATGGTGCCAAATCGGCAGCATTACCTTTTTTCTTGCTCATCTTCATTCTCCTTTCTTTAGAACAATGCATTTTCCGGCGCAATCTTACGAACCATGCCGTTAGCAAACAGCATCATCAGCAAACCTACCACTGACTGGAAGAAGCTGGTTGCAGCCGTAAATCCAAAGTTAGAGTTTTTAAAGATCGCATTCAATACATAGGAGTCAATAACCTGTGTTGTCGGATAAAGCACACCACTGTTTCTGGTTACCTGATAGAACAAACCGGTATCAGACTTCATAATGCTGCCAACGGATAAGAGGAGCATAACTGTGATCATCGGAATCAGTGCCGGCATCGTAATGTGCCAGATCTTCTGCCACTTGTTAGCGCCATCGATTTCTGCTGCTTCGTATAACTCGGTATCAATACCGGCTAATACGGACATATACAATACGGAACCGTAACCTACGCTGTTCCACATCTTAACGATCGTTAAGATTACCGGCCAGTAGGATGCTGTTGAGTAAAATCTTACATTCATTCCCAGTGCATGATTCAGAATACCGGTATCGGTACTGATGAATGCATATACAATAAACTGTACTGCTGCGTAGGAAATGAATACCGGAATAATCATAATCGTCTGCATGGTCTTCGCCACTCTTTTAAATACAAACTGATCAATGGCAATTGCCAGAACCACATTGAGGAAGGTTCCAAGCGCAGTAAAGACCAGATAATACAATAAAGTATTTCTTGTCATGGTCACAAAGGTTGCCTTGGAAGCAAGCAGGAATTTAAAGTTATCAATTCCGTTCCACGGGCTCTTCCAAATACCCAGTGTGTAATCAAAATTCTTAAACGCCATTACAAGACCAGCCATAGGGACATACATGATAAAGAATAAAATCAGGAATGCCGGCAACGCCATTACAACGTGCGCTCTGTGCTTCCACGTGTTATGCAAGAAGCTTTTCATTGTCATCTCTCCTTTTTCCGTTAGATTTCTGTTTCTTTATATATAGAAGAAACGCATCATATCGATCTTTGCCGTTCTTCTTATATATCACATTTGCATTATAATCGTTTCACCGAATTGCCTTCGAACACCACTCCGGGAACGGTAATCTGTTCCGTGATCGTTGACCTCGGATTTTCGATCAGACTGATCAGCTTCAATGCTGCCTCTCTTCCAAGTCTCTCAGTGTCCTGAATAATCGTCGTAAGCTTCGGTTCAAACTGTCTTGCAAGTCTTAGTCCATCATAACCAACGACAGAAATATCATCCGGAATCTTAAGCCCCAGTTCATTGATCGCATTGATTCCTCCGAAACAGGAAAAATCATCCGGATAAAGGATGCAGGTCGGAGTCTTCTTAAGTCCAAGGAGTCTCTTCGTTTCCAGATAGGCACCGTTCGTATCACGGTAAGGTGCTTCCCCTATGTAGGCTGCCGGGACATCGATTCCCAGCTCTTCGCAGGTCTTATAAAAGGAAGACAACCGGTTCTGTGTAACCGAAGACGGAGCTCCATGGATGTATGCAATTCTCCGATGTCCCATGGAATAAACATATCTTACCAAATCTCTCATGCCGGATACATTATCGGATATAATTGCACATCGGTTATTGAAAAGATGATCGATGGTCACTAACGGGATATCACTGCGTACCAGCTCCTCCACTTCCGGATCATAGAAGTCCACACAGGCAATCATCACTCCGTCAAACCCACGATATCTGCTATGCTCCAGATAGGTCATCGGATTACTGTCAAAGTGATTGCTGTTAATAAAGGTAATATCGTATCCCTTCTCTTCCGAAGCACGTTTGAAACTGTCAAGCACATATGCAAAATAATCATGCTTCAGACCACTGTGTGCATCATCTACAAAGAGCACGCCCAGATTTCTGGTACAGTTTGTTTTTAATGCCTTAGCTGCTGAATTGGGGGAATACCCCATTTCCTTGGCTACCTGTCTGATATGTTCCTTAGTTTCTTTTCCGATATCCTTGTGATCGTTCAGAGCCTTGCTAACGGTTGCTATCGATACCCCGCAGGCTGCTGAAATATCCTTCATAGAGACCATAGCTATAATCCCTTCACTGCTCATCAATTTCTTAATCGTTTTCGTATTCTTATCGTACATCAATTTTTATAGATTTGCAACACTTTTCATGGATATTTTATGCAATATTAACACTTTTAGCAATGTTTCACAGAAATACTAAGTAGAATTCTACTATTTTTAACAAGGTTTTTACTATTGACAGCTTAACTTTTCGTTAATTTTCATATTCGTTAAGTTAATTTTAAGTTAAAAATAGATTAATAAATTTTTGAGCTATCTTTTTGCACTATAAATTGATTTTTCCATTTAATTTTTGCTCTAAAATGCACAATTTTATTGTTGCAATAACATAGCCTTTTATGTATAATTCTTCTTAAGAAGTTACTTAAACGTTTTCTGATAACTTATCATCACCAGTATACGTTTATTATTACTTTAGTAACTATTAATTCAATCATAAGGTAAGGAGAAAGTGCTATGAAATTTGGTTATTTTGATGACGCAAACCGTGAGTACGTGATCACCACACCCAAAACACCGCTTCCCTGGATCAATTATCTTGGCTGTAATGATTTCTTCAGTCTGATATCCAATACCTGCGGTGGTTATTCCTTTTATAAGGATGCAAAACTGCTTCGTTTAACCCGTTATCGTTACAACGATACCCCCAATGACGTGAATGGTAAATACTTCTACATTAAAGATGGCGATACCATTTGGAATCCAGGATGGAAGCCGACCAAGACCGAGCTTGACTCTTATGAGTGCCGTCACGGAATCGGTTACAGCCGTTTTATCTCCAGCAAGAATGAGGTACAGGCTTCTGTTCTCGCTTTTGTTCCGATGAACGATACCTGTGAAATCAATCAGGTGAAGTTAACCAACAACTCCTCTTCCGTCAAGACACTGTCCTTATTCTCTTATGTAGAATGGTGCTTATGGAATGCGGATGATGATATGAAGAACTTCCAGCGTAACTTCAGTACCGGCGAGGTTGAAATCGTAGATTCCACGATTTTCCACAAGACCGAGTACAGAGAACGTCGTAATCACTACGCTGTTTACTCTGTAAATGCGAAGATCGATGGCTTCGATACTATCCGTGATGAATTCCTTGGCGCATACAACGGAACCGATGATCCGACCGCTGTTAAGAACGGTGGCTGCACCAATTCCGTAGCAAGCGGATGGCAGCCGATCGCTTCCCACCAGATCAACATCACCTTAAATCCCGGTGAAACCAGATCCTTTGTTTTCGTACTGGGTTACATAGAAAATCCAGAAGATGAGAAGTGGGAATCCAAGGGTGTTGTAAATAAGAAGCGCGCTTATGAAATGCTCGACCGTTATAAGACTGACGCAGATGTGGATAAGGCATTTGCAGAGCTGAACGAATACTGGAAGGGACTTCTTTCCAAGTATACCGTGAAGTCCTCTAACGATAAGGTTGACCGTATGGTGAACATCTGGAACCAGTATCAGTGCATGGTTACCTTTAACATGTCACGTTCTGCTTCCTATTACGAATCCGGTATCGGCCGTGGAATGGGATTCCGTGACTCCTGCCAGGATCTGCTCGGCTTCGTGCATCTGATTCCGGACCGCGCAAGAGAAAGAATCATCGATATCGCATCTACCCAGTTCCAGGATGGTAGTGCATATCATCAGTATCAGCCGCTTACCAAGAAGGGTAACTCCGACATCGGTTCCGGATTTAATGATGACCCGTTATGGCTGATTGCAGGTACATCTGCTTATGTTCGTGAAACCGGCGATACCACCATTTTAACTGAGATGGTTCCTTATGATAATGATATGTCCGTAGCTACTCCTTTAATGGGACACTTAAAGAGAAGCTTTGATTACATCGTAAACCACAAGGGTCCTCACAATCTTCCTCTGATTGGCCGTGCCGACTGGAATGACTGTCTGAACCTGAACTGCTTCTCCGAGCATCCTGGTGAATCTTTCCAGACCTTTGGTCCTTCCGAAGGACCTGTTGCAGAGTCTGTATTCATTGCAGGTATGTTCGTTAAGTACGGAGAAGAATATGCACAGCTCTGTGAACTGATGGGTGACCAGAAGGAATCCGATTATGCAAGAGAAGAAGTTGCCAAGATGTATGATGCTGTTCTTAAGGATGGCTGGGATGGCGACTGGTTCGTTCGTGCATACGATGCTTACGGTCAGAAGATCGGTTCCAAGGAATGCGAAGAAGGTCAGATTTATATTGAATCCAACGGCTTCTGCTCTTTAGCAGGTATTGGTGTGAAGGAGGGTCTTGCTAAGAAGGCACTTGATTCCGTAAAAGAAAAGCTGGATACCAAATATGGTGTTATGATTCTCCAGCCTGCTTATACCAGATACCACTTAGAGCTTGGGGAAATCTCTTCTTATCCCCCCGGATATAAAGAGAATGCCGGTATCTTCTGCCACAATAACCCTTGGGTTTCCATCGCCGAGACCGTAATCGGTCGTGGTGACAGAGCATTTGAAATTTACCAGAAGACCTGTCCTGCTTACTGTGAAGAATTCAGTGAGATCCACAGAACAGAGCCTTATGTATACTCCCAGATGGTTGCCGGCCGCGATGCGAAGTTCCATGGCGAAGCAAAGAACAGCTGGTTAACCGGTACTGCTGCATGGACCTTTGTCAATGTTTCCCAGTACATCTTAGGTGTATATCCTACTCACAACGGATTAAGCATTGATCCTTGTGTACCGAAGGATTTCGGTGACTTCGAATTAACACGTAAGTTCCGCGAAGGAACCTACCGCATTAAGGTTCAGAATCCGGATCATGTTGAGAAAGGAATTAAGAGCATCACCGTAGACGGCAAGGCAATCGACGGATGCGTTATCCCTTACGAAAAGGGTAAAGAAGCCTACGACGTTGTTGTTACCATGGGTTAATTTTTACTGACAGAATAAACCATTTAGAGAAGGTTATGGGGTTATATAGAAGGGGACATCCGCTAAACGGATGTCCCCTTTCTCTTTCCACTTCTTAAATGACTGCTTTGGTTAAGTGTTCCTGTTCACAGCAGATGCAACAGTTCCTCGAAGCATACGCCATTTTGGGGCTCAATATGCATCTCAGCAGTCCTGACCATGCACTTTTTTATAAAACGGCAGGCTTTACGCACGGACTGCTCAAACCCCACGCCATTCACGGCATCCGCAGTAATAATCGAAGCAAACAAATCTCCTGTTCCGCAGCGTTCCTCGAAGACGCGGTGCGTCCGGAGCATCCGCGGTTTCCTGCCCTTTTCATACATGAAGTTTGCAATAAACTCTCCCTGGGGAATTCCGGTAATCACAACCTTCTGCGGTCCGTATTCCGTCAGACGCTCTGCCATCCGGAGCAGCTCCTTCCGCGTCCACCCGTGATCCCGATAGGGCACATCCGTCAGCCTGCAGCCTTCCGTCAGGTTCGGCGTTACAATATCCGCAAGGGAAACCAGCTTACGCATCAGCAGACACATTTCTTCCGTATAGGCGCTGCTAATCGTACCATGATCTCCCATCACCGGATCCACGACTACAATAGTATCTTCCTTGCGAAAAGTTTTAATAAAGCTCTCCACCATGCCGATCTGCTGTGCAGAGCCAAGGAATCCGGACATAATTCCATCAAAGGTCAGATTCAGCTTTTTCCACATGGCAAGGTATTCCGGCAGGCGGTCTGTATAATCATCAAAATAATATTCCGGATACCCGGTATGATTTGACAAAATCGATGTCGGAACCGGGCAGCATTGCAGCTTCATATGCGAGATCACCGGAAGGGAAACGGTCAGTGCGCACCGTCCATATCCGGTCAGATCATTGATGGCTGCGACTTTCTTCTGCCGGCTCACCGGTTGTGTATTCTTATTGCTCTGTTCCATATCTCTCATCTTCTTACCATTTCCTGCTTATCATTTCACGCTGCTGTTCTCTTCTAGTCTCTGCTTTTCATCTCTGCTTTCATCCTCGGTTTTGTTTTACGGACACCTGTCATAAACAAAGTTCTTCCCATCTGCCGACATCCAGCTTAAGCTCTTCGTTTCCAGTCCCTGCTGTCCATACTGCCAAAACAAATTCTCACAGATCATCCTTGATATTTCCGTGCGATTACTCAAGCTCCGAGGTACAATGCGGACATCTGGTTGCTTCGACGGCAATCTGTTCCCTACAATACGGACATTCCTTCGTGGCCGGTGCCGGAGCTTCCTCTTTCTTTTTGCGCGAAAACTTATTAATTGCCTTAATGATCAGGAAAATCACCAGTGCAATCAACAGAAAATTAATAATGGCAGAAATAAAGGAACCGTAATTGATGGATGCTGCATTCTCTCCTTCTCCGAGTGCTATGCAAAGCTCGGAAAAATCAAACCCGCCGGTTAACAGAGAAAGTAACGGCATCAGCATATCATTTACCAGCGAATTCACAATTGCGGTAAACGCACCACCAATAATGACACCGACGGCCATATCCATCACGTTTCCTCTTGAAATAAATTCCTTAAATTCTTTGATCAGTGTTTTCATTTGTAATCCTGTTCCTCCTGTTATTTTAAAAATAAAGAGTTCGCATGCGAACTCTTCGCGCGCGAGCGGTGTTGCAAAGCAACTAATTTCCTCTCCGCGAGCTGCGCATCCCTGCGGAGCTTTTTACTTTATAGAAATTCCGGCGGAATTTCCT
>CAVJLN010000063.1:0-15091 GCA_963650485.1 Bacteroidaceae bacterium | reverse complement strand
CGAGCGAAAGCGAGCCAAAGGAGAAAGGATTTCCATGGAACAGAAAGAAAATAAAATGGGTGTGATGCCCGTCAACAAACTTTTAATCAGTATGTCTCTGCCGATGATGATTTCCATGCTGGTGCAGGCTCTTTATAACATTGTAGACAGTATCTTTGTATCGAGAATTGATGAAAATGCCCTGACAGCAGTTTCGCTGGCTTTCCCGCTGCAGACATTGATGATTGCCCTGGGAACCGGTACAGGAGTCGGAATTAATGCGCTGTTATCAAAATCCCTTGGTGAGAAGGATTTTAAGAAGGCGGATAAAACGGCAGAGAACGGCGTTTTCCTTGCGCTGGTAAACTATGCGGTTTTCTGTCTCATTGGCCTTTTTTTAACGAAGCCCTTTTACTTAAGTCAGACGAAGGATCCACAGATCGTCGAGTATGGAGTACAGTACTTGCGGATTGTATGCTGCTGCTCCTTTGGTATGTATGCACAATTTGTATTTGAGCGGCTTTTGCAGTCCACCGGTAAAACCGTTTACACCATGATTACCCAGAGTATTGGAGCAATTATTAATATTATTCTGGATCCGATTTTTATTTTTGGATATTTTGGCGTACCGAAGATGGGCGTTGCCGGTGCAGCAATTGCGACTGTAATCGGACAGATTATTGCAGGAACCATTGCCTGCATCATTAATCTTAAGGCCAATACGGAAATTCATCTGCGGATGAAAGGCTTCCGTCCGGACGGAAAAATTATCGGACTGATTTATGAAGTGGGTATTCCTTCGATTATTATGCAGTCGATCGGCTCGGTTATGACCTATGGTATGAATAAGATTCTGCTGGGATTCAGTTCCACGGCAGCGGCAGTATTCGGTGTATACTTCAAGCTCCAGAGCTTCATCTTCATGCCGGTATTCGGACTGAACAACGGTATGGTGCCGATTATCGCCTATAATTACGGTGCGGGCAAACGGGAACGGATGATGAAGACGTTAAAGCTTAGTATTATGTATGCTGTGATCCTGATGCTCATCGGATTCCTGATATTCCAGATTACACCGGACAGCCTGCTTGGCTTGTTTGATGCGTCAGAAACGATGCTTGCAATCGGCCGTCCGGCACTGCGGATTATCAGTATCAGCTTCCTGCTTGCAGGCTTTTCCATCGTGTGCGGTTCCATGTTCCAGGCACTTGGAAATGGTGTATACAGTATGCTGGTGTCCGTAGCCAGACAGTTGGTTGTACTGCTTCCCGTTGCATATCTGCTTTCCAGAACCGGAAATATTGATATGGTATGGTGGTCCTTTCCGATTGCAGAGCTGATATCCGGTGGATTAACGGTAATTTTCCTTATGAAAATTTATCGGAAGGTAATTGTGCATATCGGAGAACAGTAACAACTATTCAGAATAGTTGCAATTGGATACGAATTGTGAAAATTACAATTGGATATTAATTGTGAAAATCACATTGACATGCATCGGATGGAATGATAACATAATAGAGTTCCATCGGCAGTCTGCGGGTGTGGCGGAATTGGCAGACGCGCTAGATTTAGGTTCTAGTGTCCCCGACGTGCAGGTTCAAGTCCTGTCACCCGCATTTTAAGAGCTTGATATTTATCAGGCTCTTTTTTGAACGCTGTTGAATGCTGCAATTGAACCCTGTCTGCAGCCCATATGCAATAAAACTCTGTCTGCCGCTTAATTGACGAAAGACACAAAATATAGTATTCTTAAACTGTTGGAATACATTGCTTGCTGCTCATAAAGCAGTCTGGCATTTACAGTCAGGTTGCGTAAACAGGATTCAGGGGGCAGCAATCGTGATTGGGAGGTATGGGTATGATTTCAAGAATTTTGGGGAATTATCTTATCAGTAAGGGAAAGCTCACATCGGAGCAGTTAAACGATGTATTGGAAGAGCTTACCAGGGTTCGTGTGAAGCTTGGATTGATCGCTGTGGCAGAAGGAATGATTACACAGGAGCAGGCAGATAAGATCAACCGGCTGCAGGCGGTTATGGATAAGCGTTTTGGTGATATTGCAGTCATTAAGGGTTATCTTACGGAGAGACAGGTGGATGAACTGTTAAGACTTCAGGGAAATCCCTATCTGGCCTTTGCCCAGGCTCTTGAGAATCTGAATCTGATGAAGATCACAGAGCTTGACGATCTGATGAGAGAGTATCAGGCAGAGAATGAATTTACGAATTCCAGTATGGAAGATTTGAAGAGCGATGATGTGGATCGTGTGTTACCGCTGTTTTTGCCGCCGGATGCAGCAGAATATCTGGATATGGCAGGGGTAGTACTCCGTACGATCATGCGTTGTGTAGATAATCATGTTATGCCGATGAAGGCATATTTTGATAAACAGTACCTTGCAGATAACGGCGCGATGCAGCTTGTAGAGGGTGAGAAGCCGGTCACCTGTGCTTTGGCAGGAAACGGACAGGCACTTTTACCGACCGCCTCCTGTTTCGGACATGAAGAGTTCGAAAAGGTGGATGAGGATGCGCTGGATGCAGTGGCAGAACTGATTAACTGTATTGATGGTCTGTATGCATCCGATATGAGTCAGCAGAGAATCGAAATGGAATTGTGTCCTCCGGAATTTTCTGCTTCCATCAGTGGATTTTACAGTGAAAAGATGCTGGTACTCCCGATTGAAGTATATGGAGAGAATGTACAGGTTCTTATTACGATAGGTAACGGACTTGAAATGCGATAGAGAAAACAGGAGGAGAATAAGAAATGGGAAAGATACTGATCGTAGATGATTCCAGAACATCCCGCAAGATGCTGAGAGAGATTCTGGAGGGCATGGGACATGAAATCGCCGGAGAGGCAACGAACGGTGAGGAAGGTTATGTTATGTATAAGGAACTTAATCCGGATCTTGTAACCTTGGATGTTACCATGCCGAAGATGGACGGTATCGAGGCTCTGATGCTGATTAAGAAATATAATGAGAAAGCAGAGGCCGTAATGATTACAGCAGCAGGGCAGAAGGAAAAGATGATTCAGGCAGTGAAATACGGAGCCTCCGAATTTATCACGAAGCCTTATGAGCGCGAGGAAGTAGAACGTATCATTGCACAGATTCTGGATTGATTTTCCATAAGAAACGGAATGAGAAGGAAAGATCCACAGGATCTTTCCTTTTTGGCAAAAAGGAGAACTGCGTAGAGGATGCACTGGATGAACATATTGCGGGAACTGAATATGCTGTCGGTAACGATACGGCTTCTGCTTGCACTTGTTGCAGGAACGCTGATCGGAATTGACCGTGGAATGAAGCGGCGCGGAGCCGGAATTAAAACACATGTGTTGGTCTGTCTTGGTGCAACCCTGGTGATGATGACCGGACAGTATACCTTTGATTATTTTGGTCAGGGACATGATGTGAGCCGCCTTGGTGCACAGGTCATCAGCGGAGTAGGCTTTCTGGGGGTAGGTACGATTATTGTGACCGGCAGGAATCAGGTAAGAGGGCTTACTACGGCGGCGGGACTCTGGGCATGTGCCTGTATCGGGCTTGCACTGGGAATCGGCTTTTATGAAGGAGCCTTTGTCATGCTGCTGCTTGTAATGCTTACCTTTGTAGGGCTTGCGCGCCTTGACCGGTATGTTTATATGCACTCCCGTGTGCTAGAGCTTTATATTGAAGTGGACTGTGCCAAGAGTATTGTAGAACTGCGTAAGCAGCTTCGCAAGATGGATCTGCGGATTGCCGGATTTGAAACCATGGAGACAATGCTTAAGGGACATGATACGACAGTGATGACAAGCATCGAGCTTAACGGGCCTCATATGCATGATGCAACCATACAGGCGATCCGGGATATCGAAGGCGTTGTTTATGTAGAGGAGCTGTAGGGGAAGGATGAGTACCTTGTACTTGCATTCCGTACATAAAAGAGCTATTCTTTTTAAGAAATAGATGAGAAAAGCATCGTAACTGTGAAGGTGTTGAACGGTTATCGGGCAGTATCATTTAGCAACAGTAAAGTATTATGGTTTGAGTGATTGATTGAGGAGGAGTTTATGGCAGGACAGACGAACTTACAGAAGGATGTGCTGGTATTGAATATGGAGCAGCAGCTTTCTGAAATTGCACAGAGTATGTTTGATAAAAAAATTGTAGAGCTGACCGATCAGGAACTGTATTATGTAGTTCTTGTTCTTACGAAAAGGCTCATGAAGGTTTCCGACGAGAATGAAGGTGAGAAGAAGGTATATTATATCTCGGCTGAGTTCTTAATCGGCAAACTGCTTTCCAATAACCTGATTAATCTTGGTGTCTATGATAAAATGGCAGAGATTCTTAATAAATATGGAAAGAAGCTTTCTGTTATTGAAGAAATCGAGCCTGAGCCTTCTCTGGGAAACGGCGGACTGGGAAGACTGGCAGCCTGCTTTATGGATTCTATTGCAACACTTGGATTACCGGGCGAAGGCATTGGTTTAAACTATCATTTTGGTCTGTTTAAACAGGTATTCCGCGACAAATTGCAGTGTGCAGAGAAGAATGAATGGATGGAGAAGGAATCCTGGCTTACCAGAACGGATATTTCCTTTGATGTGTTCTTTGGTAAGAAAAAGGTAGTTTCCCGTCTGTATGACATTGATGTTCCGGGATATGACAGTGGTGTCAATAAGCTGCGCCTGTTCGACATTGAAAGCATAGACGAAGATCTGGTAAAGAAGGGCATTGAGTTTGATAAGGAAGCCATTGAGAAGAACCTGACCTTATTCCTTTATCCGGATGATTCGGATGAGGCAGGCAATCTGCTTCGTATTTATCAGCAGTATTTCATGGTGTGCAATGCCGCACAGCTTATTCTGCATGAAATGAAAGAGAAGAAATATGATCTGCGTAAGATGTATGACCATGCCGTCATTCAGATCAACGATACTCATCCGACCATGATCATTCCGGAACTGATCCGTATTCTGGTGGAGGAAAAGGCATTTACCATGGATGAAGCTATTGAAGTGGTAAGTAAGTGCTGTGCATACACGAATCATACCATTTTGGCAGAGGCTCTGGAAAAGTGGCCGTTAAAATATCTGGAGAAGGTGGTTCCGCAGCTTGTTCCTTATATTAAGGAGCTGGATAAGAGAGTGGCTGCGAAGTACAAGGATCCGAAGGTACAGATCATTGATAAGGACGGCAGGGTGCATATGGCACACATTGACATTCATTATGGATTTTCCGTAAACGGTGTGGCAGCCATCCATACAGAGATTCTGAAGAATACGGAGCTGAATGCTTTTTACAAGCTGTATCCGGAGAAATTTAACAATAAGACGAACGGTATTACCTTCCGCCGCTGGCTGATGAGCTGTAACCGTGAATTGTCCACTTATCTTGCACAGACGATCGGAGACGGCTTTAAGAAGGATGCCGATAAATTAGAAAAGCTTCTGGAATTTAAGGATAATCCGGAGGTCCTCAATCAGCTTGCACAGATCAAGATGAACCGCAAGCAGGAATTGGTTGCGTATGTCAAGGAGACGGAAGGAGTTACCTTAAATCCGGATTCCATCTTTGATATTCAGATTAAGCGGCTTCACGAGTATAAGCGTCAGCAGATGAATGCTTTATACATTATCCATAAATATCTGGAGATTAAAGCAGGCAGGAAGCCGGTTCGCCCCCTGACCTTTATTTTCGGGGCAAAGGCTGCACCGGCCTATATCATTGCGCAGGACATTATCCATCTGCTTCTGGTATTACAGGAAATTGTGAACAACGATCCGGATGTGAACCGGTACATGACAGTTCTGATGGTAGAAAACTATAATGTAACCTATGCTGAGAAGCTGATCCCTGCATGTGATATTTCCGAGCAGATTTCTCTTGCATCCAAGGAAGCCTCCGGAACCGGAAACATGAAGTTTATGCTGAACGGTGCCGTGACGCTTGGCACCTCCGATGGTGCGAATGTAGAGATTAACGAGCTGGTTGGCGATGATAATATTTACATCTTTGGTGCGAAGTCCGAAGAGGTGATTGAACATTATGCCAAGGCAGATTATGTATCAAAGGATTATTATAAGAAGAGTCCGGTGATTAAAGAAGCGGTGGACTTTATCGTCGGAAAACAAGCACTTGCGGTCGGACATAAGGAAAATCTGGAGCGTCTTTACAAGGAGCTTCTGAACAAAGACTGGTTTATGACACTGCTTGATCTGGAGGCTTATATCAAAGAAAAGGATAAAGCATTTGCAGATTATGAGGATCGTATGAAATGGAAGAAGATGATGCTGGTAAATATTGCCAAGGCAGGCTTCTTTTCATCGGATCGAACGATTGCTGAATACAATCGTGATATCTGGAAGTTAAAATAGTGAAATGTAATTCTGCATGGCTTTAAACAGCTGCAGATTCACTGTCAGAAGCAGGAAGGTGAGGTATACCATGTATCAGTATCAGACAAGAATTCGTTACAGTGAGCTGGATGAGTCCGGGCATTTGAAGCCGGAAGCACTGCTGGATTATTTTCAGGACTGTTCCACGTTTCAGTCCGAGGATCTTGGCATTGGAATCGGATATTTGAAGGAACGGAATATGGTGTGGGTGCTTAGCAGCTGGCAGATCGTGGCAGAGCGATACCCGCTGCTTGGAGAGACGGTGACGGTTGGAACACAGCCTTATGAGTTCCGCAGCTTTATGGGCTTCCGAAACTTCGTGATGGAGGATGAAGCAGGAAACAGGATTGCTTATGCAAATTCGCTGTTCAGTCTGATCGATATTGAGACAGCTCATCCCATGAGACCGACGGAAGAGATGATTGACAAATATGTTCTTGGCGAGAAGATCCCGATGGATTACGCGTCAAGAAAGATTGCGATTCCGGACGGGGCAGTAAAGGGAGAAGAGATCCTGATTCTGCCGCATCATCTGGATGTGAACCATCATGTGAACAACGGGCAGTATGTACGGATTGCCCTGGACTGTGTTCCTAAGGAACTTAAAATACATCAGCTCCGTGTGGAATATAAGAAGCAGGTCAGACTCCATGAAGTGCTGATTCCTTATGTGGCGCGTACGGAAACGGGAGCCTATGTCGTGGTACTGAAAAACAGGGAAGATGAGGTCTGCTGTGTGGTGGAGCTCTCTTGTGATATATAAAAAATATTATGGATTATGACAGAATGTAAATAAAGGGATTCTTCAAAAGCAAAATGCAGATGAAGGATCCTTTTGTTTGCAAAAAAATGATAGACCCAAGATAAAAAAGACTAACATAGAATTATCAAAAGAATGAACAGCACAAGGAAGAGCTGATGAAAAGAAGTCAAATGATAAGTAAATAATGCGATATAAGTCCCCACTTCTTTTTCTCCTATTCGATAAAGAAGTGGGGATTTTGATGTATAGGTGCTTTTCCTTGACTTTTAAATGATTTTTGAAGTATGCTACTTAATGAGAAAACGGAATGAATCAGAAAGATTTGGAAAGTATCTTATATGAAAGAGGGGAATGGAAATATGGTTACATTGAATGATTATCTGTATTCCGGGGATACCGTTCTACGTATCCTGCAAAAATATATGGAGGATCTGCGGAAGGAAGCAAAGCAGACGCACAATGAAATTGATCTGGCGCATTGCAACTTTCTGATTCAGATCATGGAGTTATTGGAACACAATGATTTCCTGACGGCGCAGTCCCAGAAGATCCGGGAATTTTATAAATATATGGCAAAAGAGTATCCTTATCTTTCCTTTACCTTTAAAGGGAGAATCAAGTCGCTCATCCGTGCCGAAGAGAAGTTTAACGGATATGTGGTGGAATATATTTATGATTATTATACGAAATACCATGAATATCCTTCTGTGCTGGAACTGAAGGAAAAGCTGAACTGCTTCCGGGATCTGATTGCATACCGGATCGTGGTATCGATGCCGCAGTGTCATTTAAAGAATCCGTCAGAACGTGAAAAAGAAGAAATCCAGCATCTTTATGAAATTGCGAATGTGCTTCCGGGTTTTTTAGAGGAGAGAGGATTCACCGTGGAACCGACCGGAGGAGTCAAGGAGAGCCGTTCTCCGTTATTATTGGATGAAGTCCGTCCCTATTACCGGGATTATATTGAAGGAGAAAGTCCGAATAATTACCGTTCCCTTCATATTACCTTTTACGATAACAGCGCAAGATGCTATATGGAAATGCAGCTCCGTACGAAGGAAATGGATGATATTGCAGAGATCGGTTCTGCCAATCATCAGGCATATGAAAAGCGTCAGGAAGAGTCCCGTGCCAGAAGAGATGCGATTCCGGAGGGAGAATGCATTTACTTTGATGAGGCATACGAGCGTGGGATGCTTTTGCAGAGGCTGAATTTAGCTGACGTGGATGTCAATATGTTTGCAGCCATGAGCAACACCCTTATGAATGACGGGTGTGGCTTATTCCGCGGTCGGCTGATTTTGCCGTACGAACACTTATCACGGTTTCAGAATGACCTAATTGATTAACAAGGAAGGTGACAGAGATGTCAGAAATAACCAAGAGGGCATTGGAGCAGTCCTTAAAGAATTTACTGCTGAAAAAGCCGTTAAATAAAATCACAATTAATGATATTGCGGAGGATTGCGGAATCAACCGCATGACGTTTTATTATCATTTCAAGGATATTTATGATCTGGTAGAATGGTCGTGCCTTGAGGATGCCCAGAAAGCCTTGAAAGAAAAGAAGACCTATGATACCTGGCAGGAGGGGCTGCTGCAGATCTTTTATGCGGTGCGGGAGAACAAGCCCTTCATTATGAATGTGTACCACTGTGTAGACCGGGCACAGGTTGAGAAGTATCTGACACCGCTTACGGATGAACTGCTGATGGGCGTTATTGAAGAAAAGTCGAAGGGAGTGCAGGTGCGCAGTGAGGATAAGGAATTCATCGCACAGGTCTTTTCCTACTGCTTTATCGGAATCATGCTTGACTGGGTAAGGGATGACATGAAGGAGGATCCGGAAGTCATTGTGGATAAGCTGGCACTGGTTTTAAAGGACTCTGTGACACATGCGATTGAACGGATGAAGATATGAGGTTCCTTCGGGAATACATCAAAACGGATAAAGATATGAGGTTTCTTCGGGAATACATCAAAACGGATGATTTGATAAAATTTTATACAATGTGAAGACTTCTGACAAAAGTTTTATCAGGGGTCTTTTTCTGTTTATAGAAAAAGATTCGGGGCAAACTTATAATAACCACATAACAAAGAGATACAGTAAAGAAAAACATTTTACTGTAGATGGAAATGTATAGACACAAAAGCTTAAAATAAGCAGATTATTAAGGAGGTAATTGTTATGTATTATTCAGCAGGAACATATGAATCTTTTGCACATCCCGAAAAGCCGCAGGGTGTCGACAACAAATCCGCATATATCATCGGAACAGGCCTTGCAGGACTGACCGCAGCATTTTATCTGGTACGTGATGGTCAGATGAAGGGAGAACACATTCATTTACTGGAAAAACTGGAACTGGCAGGCGGAAGCTGTGACGGCCGTAAGGATATTACCAAGGGCTTTTTCATGAGAGGCGGCCGTGAGATGGATAACCACTTCGAAGTTATGTGGGATGTCTTCCGTGATGTTCCTTCCATTGAAACCGATGGCGTGTCCGTACTGGATGAATATTACTGGCTGAACAAGCATGATCCGAACTATTCCCTTTGCAGAGCATCGGTAAACCGTGGCGAGGATGCCCATACCGATAAGCAGTTTAAGCTGGATAAGGAATCTGCCATGGCACTTTCCAAGCTGTTTATCACACCGGAGAAGGATCTGGAAGGAAAGAAGATCTCCGATGTGTTGCCGGATTCCTTCTGGGAGACAAACTTCTGGCTTTACTGGCAGACGATGTTCGCATTCCAGCGTTGGTCCAGTGCTTTGGAAATGAAGCGTTACCTTTGCCGTTATGTACATCATATCGATGGACTTCCGGATTTCAGTGCACTTCGTTTTACCAAATACAACCAGTATGAGAGCATGATTCTTCCTCTGGTGAAATATCTGGAAGCACACAATGTCAAGATAGAATATGGCATGGATGTGAAGAACGTCATTATCGATAAGGTTGGTGATAAGAGAGTCGCAAAGCAGATCGTTTATGTAAAAGACGGACAGGAACAGACCATTGACCTCATCGAGGATGATTTGGTATTCATTACCAATGGCTGCTGTACCGACACCTCCTGCTATGGCGATCAGACGCATACACCGGATCTGAGTCAGGTAAAGAATGGTGCCGGAGAATCCTGGGATATGTGGAAAAACATTGCAGCCCAGGCAGAGCATGGTGAATATGGTAATCCGGATGCATTCTGCAGTGATGTGGATGCGACCAACTGGATGAGCGCTACGGTAGCAACCTCCAATGAAGAGATTATCCAGCACATTATGAATGTCTGCAAGCGTGATCCCAGAACCGGTAAGGTTACAACCGGTGGTATCGTAACCGTAAAGGACAGTACAGAAAACTGGTATCTGTCCTGGACCATTAACCGTCAGCCGCAGTTCAAGTCCCAGGACAAGAACATGGTGCTTGTATGGTTATATTCCCTCAATACCAATAAGCCCGGTAACTATGTACAGAAAGCAATGCGTGACTGTACCGGCGAAGAGGTTTGTCAGGAATGGCTGTATCATATCGGAGTTCCGACTGACCGTATCGAAGAGCTTGCTAAGAATGCATGTAACACAACGACCTGCTTCATGCCGTATATCAATGCATTCTTCCAGCCCAGAAAATGGTCCGACCGTCCGCTGGTTGTACCGGAAGGTGCAGTAAACTTCGCATTCCTTGGACAGTTCGCAGAGACGCCGCGTGATACCATTTTCACAACCGAGTACTCGATGCGTACCGGTATGGAAGCGGTTTACACCCTGCTGAATGTAGACCGTGGTGTGCCGGAAGTCTGGGGCAGCAAGTATGATGTCCGTGAACTGCTTCGTGCCTGCTATTATGCAATCGACAAGAAGCCGATCACCGAAATGAAGCTTTCCATTCCTGAAAAGGAACTTCTTCGGATTGTATTAAAGAAGGTAAAAGGAACGGACCTTGAGATCCTGCTGAAGGAAAGTGGATTGATTGGGTAAATAAGATAATAGGAAATACAGGAGAAGTTTTCAGTATAAAAAGAATAATAAGACCAGATGTCTGTTGCGTGCAGATGTCTGGTCTTATTAAATGATAAAGTTTATGAGACAAGATGACAAGATGACAGGCTGACAGGTATAAACTACGAAACAAGTTCCCAATTGCCGAGCCAACGGTGATTCGTTAAATCATATAGTCGACGATATAGTTTCCCGTTCTCTGTTTTATAACGCCATTCCGTATCGCATGAATATTGAGAAATAAAAGTGTATGCTGGTTTCATGGATAATCTGGAATTACATGCATAAGTAGTTAAAGGGGAAAAAATAACAAGGTAAAACAACAGGAAAGGTAAAACGATAATCTTTTTTTTCATTAGTTTATATCCTCCGGTTTTATAATGGGTAAGGTATCATCAAACACTTGTGATACTGTGGTTAAATACTCTCCATCAACGTATAGGTCATAGGTTTGATCGTTATTTAAGAGCAAGTAACTGTTTCCACTGTTAATGGAAAAAGTGGTTTGTTGAATATCACTAGGGGCAGGAGATGACGGTTCAAAAATAATGCGGTTTGGTAATAGCATGGCAAGTAATAACAGGATAAAGGTACAAAAACAGGTAAGCCGTTTCGGATGATATTTAGGCTCTTCTGAGGATATGTGATGACAATTCAACAAGTATTTAACCCGGCAGGTTATATTCTGGGTTGAATTGAAAGCAGTGGATAATGGAGATAAATTATCCATTGAATATTGCGACAAAGAAACCAGACATTTCATGTACTCATATTGTTGCAGTTCAGATGTGTGTCTGGTTATATAGGTATCTACACGAAGTTCCTGGTAGGATATCATATTTTTACGCAGCATATAAATAAATGGATTCCACCAATAAAGAGAACATAGGATTTCTCCTGTAAAACGAATCCATAAATCTTTAAAGTGATAATGACAGGCCTCATGAAAATAAATATAGTATAATTCCTGCGTCGTAAATGCAACCTGTGGCAGTACTATAGTTGGATGAACTAAGCCAATAAGAAAAGGAATTCGTACAGATGGATTCACAACAATTGGAATAAAAACGGGCTTTTTAAAGTTTGTGTTTATTTCTTTCATAAATTGCAGATCATCAGAGGAAAGAGATAAAGGCGTAGAGTTTTTCAGATAGTTCAAGGTTCTGATGTAAGATATGGTGTTGCGGACCAATAGTAATAATGTACCAAGGATAGAGATACCAGCTAATACTGTCAGAATGGAAAAAGAGTATTGGGCGATGGTAAATCGATTCTCAATTAATATCAAATAAATGGGAGGCCAGATATGATAGATGAAAATATTCTGCTGGGTAGACAGTTCCAGAGGAATAAACAGCCGGATCATTACCATACAAAATAAAACAAATAAAATAGGAAATGCAAATTTATAGTAAAGAAAAGCACTGTTGATTATATAATGAAACAGCAGAATGGCTAAGTTGCTAAAGATCAGAACCGTTAATAATGAAGATAGTGTAAAATTCATATTTTAAGAACGCTCCTTATTTTTTTCGTTTGAAAGTTCACTTATTCTGTCAGAAATGATCTTTTCTAAGTCAGCCAGTTCATTTAATGCTTCCGGACTGGAGTCGTTGGGTAATAAAGCGGCAATAAGATGAGAAGCAGGAATATCTTTTCCGAAAGAGTCTTTGAGCATATCCTGAATAAGTTCAATTTCTACATTTTCAGCGTTGGCAGTAGGCTTGAATTTTCGAGCAAGTGCCTTTTGATTGAAGACAATACTGTCGACCTCAATCATGCCCTTTTTTAAAAGATTGGAAATAAGCCGTTGTACGCTGTAGATTGTACTGTCATTATCTAACTGGACAATTTCTGAAACCATGAGAGGTTTCTTGGCATTCCATAATATTTTCATAACATCAAGTTCACGTTTGGTCAGTTTCATAGAGAAATTATCCTTTGCTTTTATATTTTAAATATATATGACAATGGTTGCCAATGTCAATATGAAATTTAAAAATAAGAGTTGATTTTCTGCAATTTATATGATATTCTACGATTGCCAAAAGGAGACAATCGTTGTCTCGCTGAAAGAATGAAGCATACAAAAGAAAAGGAGGAAAGGTATGATGAAACACAAGGGAAAGGCTTTAATGGCAGCTGCTATGGCTGCAACATTGATTATTGGGGGTGGTATGATGCCCCAAATGACTGCAAAAGCAGAGACTACGTCATTTGGATTAGTATGGAATGGTACATCCTCATCATCAAGCTCAGCATCAGTTTCTAAAGATAACTATAATAGTTCTAAGAGACTGGCAGCTGGATTTACAATGAGAGGAGAAGCATTTATAGGAACTGCATATTTATCGGGAGTACCGACCAATTATCAGTTGAGGTCTGGAGGCTCAAGTGCAAATTATCCGGTTGGTCTTTCAAATTTGGGGACTTATCTCATTCTGGATCTGACACCGGGTAAATCATATGCTGGTCAGACAGTAAAATGTGGAGTATCGCTATTAGGAGTAAATGGCTGCAATTTAAGAGCGGATGGAAATTTCGATTATGCTTAAAGAGGAGAGGCAGCAGATGTTACATCTGCTGCCGATAAATATAGTGAAGAGATATCATGGGTTTATATTGGTGGCTATATTGATATTAGTAACTGGCTGTGGAAGAAAAAATAATAGTGTTCAATCCTATGTAACAACTTTGGATACAGTCATTGACAGATATGAATATTGCCTGTTAGATACGGGATGTAGAGAGAATATTGTATATTATGGAGTTAATTATAATCAGGGTAAACAGGAATATATTGGACAGATTATGAAATACTCTCCTCAAAACAAAAAGAGTCAATTGATACCAATAGAGACTAAACGTAAAATACAGGACTTAAGAGTAGTAAATGATACAGTTAATTTGATGACGCAGGATATTGATGGTGCATATATATTAGAAATTCACAGTTTTGATGGAAAGTTATTGGATGATTATAAGTTAAATATTGATGATACTGTATTTGGTGAAGCTGTATTTTGGGATATCGATGAACATAAAAATATGATTTTTGTTGACCGTCACAGTAATCTGTATATTATAAGTCAGACTGGTGAGATAGCTAAATATAAACTACAGGGAGAACTTATATCAGCATTTGTATCATCTGAAAGTATTTTTTATTATATAGTAATTGATGAAAAGGGACAAGAACAAATTGGATATATAGATTATTTAGGAAATAAAGAAGATATTATTACGACGACACAAGAAATGCTTCAAGACTGCATTGGAATTTATGAGTGTCAAGATGGAATTTTAATAAATGAAAATGCTAGACTGTTAAGAGTAGATATTAATAAACGGGAGATAGAATCAATATTTGAATGGATAGATATTGGAGTTGATAATAATGAGTTACGTCTAATAACGGAAAATAATGAAGGGTATTTAATTGTAACAGGAAAGTATCGGGATAATATAGAAGAGATACAAATTAAACGTGTAGAAAAAGGAGAGATAAGTGAGGCTAAAGTTCTTGAATTAGCAACTATGTATTTAGACCAAGAACTAAAAGAGAAAGTAATTTTGTTTAATGAGACCCATTCAGATATGAAAATTCATGTACGAACTTATCCAGGTGAAACTTCAGATTTAAAATTTAAAATGATGGTTAGTGATCTTTATAATAATTCAGATGTTGATTTAGTGGTAACAGATACTAACTATTATCATTTGTTGGCAGATAATGGAGTTTTAGCAGACTTGCAAGAGTATTATGACGATATACAGAATCAAATGATAACTTCTGTAGTAGATGCATATCGATATAATAAAAAAGTATATGTATTGATGGATCAATTTGAAGTATATACAATATTGGGGAGAAAACAAATTTTTCAGCAAGATAGAAATTATACTTATAAAGAACTCATAAATATTGCTGAAAAATGGTCTGGTTC
>CAVJLN010000062.1:0-15373 GCA_963650485.1 Bacteroidaceae bacterium | reverse complement strand
AGCTGCGCATCCCTGCGGAGCTTTTTACTTTATAGAAATTCCGGCGGAATTTCCTATAAAGTAAAAAAGGTAACTGCTCCGATACTCAAAAATGATCCACTGGATCATTCTCTCATATGTATGGCAAAAAGGGAATGTATCTACATACATTCCCAGTTTAGCGAATCTTTCCTGTAATTGCAAGAACCGTCTTGCATTTCACCAACTGCCACTCTGTTGCTATGTTACTGTGTTACTCTGTTACACTTCTATTCCAGGTGCGTTTCACAAAACAATTCTCATAAGACCCTCTGCCCGGCTTATACTCTTTCAAATACCGGAATAGCTTCAAGCGGAGCTTCGCTCATCACGTAAGAGCCGCCTAAATATTCCTTACCGTCTACCAGATTCTTCCAGGTTCCTTTCGGAAGGTAAACCTGACGTTCCCTGCAGCCAAGCTCCAGAATCGGTGCTACGAGATATTTGTCACCGAACATATACTGGTCTTCGATCTCCCAGCACATTGGATCCTTCGGGAACTCATAGAATAAGGTACGAAGCAGGGGTGCACCAGTCTGCGTGGCTTCCTTCATCAGCTTTTCAATATAAGGCTTCAAAGAAAGACGAAGCTCCAACTGCTTTTTCATAATAACAAAGGCTTCCTCACCGTAGCTCCAGAGCTCATTATCATGCCCTGTATAAAGGTGTC
Source organism: Bacteroidaceae bacterium (assembly GCA_963650485.1). Classification (GTDB taxonomy): domain Bacteria; phylum Bacillota; class Clostridia; order Lachnospirales; family Lachnospiraceae; genus Suilimivivens. Next base: position 14,685 of record CAVJLN010000062.1, on the reverse strand, counting down.
CACCACCCCATTCTCTCTCATCCAACGGCTCAATGTCGTGCGGGCCACGATCACCGTGCATACGAAGAACCGGACTGAATACTGCAAACTCATACCAACGCAGCAGCAGCTCACGGAAAGCCTCATCCTGACAGTCATCGGTCATAAATCCCCCGATGTCCGTTGTCCACCATGGAATTCCGGCAAGTCCTGCATTGAGTCCTGCATTGATCTGATCCCTTAAAGACTCGAAGGTACTCGGCACATCACCTGACCATAAAAGGACTCCATATTTCTGTCCACCAGCCCAGGTAGAACGGATCAGATGAAGAATTTTGTCCGTCTTAGCTTCCTTTTTCATTCCATCGGTAAAGGCTTTTGCAAGAAGCTTGGGATATACATTCGTTACCTCCAGTGCCGTTCCCATGTAATAGCGGTAATTATCATAATCATATACATTATAATCCGGTTCCGAATTATCCAGCCAGAACATATCAATTCCGATATCGTAATAGCTTTCCCTGCACTTCTCCCAGATATACTCTCTGGCTTCCGGATTGGTCATGTCGATTTCCAGACAGTCTCCCTGGAAATCATAGGTCTGGTTACTGCCATGCTCCGTCCGGATCAGCAGACCGCGCTCCTGCATTTCTTCGTAATGAATGCTCTTTTTATCCACAGTCGGCCATACGGAAACAACCACCTTGGTTCCCATCGCATGAAGCTCCTCGCACATTGCCTTGGGATCCGGCCAGTATTTCTTGTCAAACTGCCAGTCGCCCTGTCTGGTCCAGTGAAAAAAGTCAATTACAATCACATCAATATGGATACCAAGTTCTTTGTATTTACGGGCAACACCCAGCACTTCCTCCTGTGTGCGGTAACGAAGCTTGCACTGCCATAAACCAAGCAGTTCTTCCGGAAACATCGGTGTTCTTCCGGTTACTTCGGTATAATTCTCCATGATCTTTGCCGGATTGTCATCTACGGTAATCCAGTAATCCATCTGCTTCGTTGCTTTTGCTTCCCATTCCGTGTAATTCTTGCCAAACGTGGCCGTTCCTACGCCCGGATGATTCCACAGGAAGCCATAACCGAGACTGGATACAGCAAACGGGATACTGACCTGGGAATTACGCTGTGCCAGCTCCAGTGTACAGCCCTTCAGATCCAGATACTCCTGCTGGTACTGTCCCATTCCATAAATCTTCTCTCCGTTGTTGCTTTCAAAACGAACCTTTAAGGTATAGTCTCCACCGATGATCGCCTTGTATTCTCTTCCACGGATCTTTAAGCACCGGCTCTCAGGGCAGGACGGCTGATCATAATCTCTGTGATATTCCTTTAAGAATTTCATGCCATCCCGGTAATAAGTCAGAATACCGGACGCATCAATTTTCAGACAGAGTCTGCCGTTCTGAATGGAAGCGGTATTGTCCTCATTAATTTCAATGGAAACTTCTTGGGACGTATCAGGAATTTCCTCTTCCAGTGCCCAGTCATGCTGTGTAAACTGTGGATACTTTGTTGCGCGCACGCGCAGTGCATTCCTTCCCCACGGGGTAATCATCATGGTTTCGTACTGATGCTTGAAGCATAAGCTGTTGTTCTCTTTAAAGAATCTCATGTCAAATCCTCCTTATGTATTGTTCCATGCTTCGCCATGAGAGATTGCATATTATCTCTTTGTTCTTTATAATAACAGTATAATGATGCTTCCACACTATTACTTGAATTTTATTGCATGATATTGGCACAATATTGACATTTATTTACTACATAGGCATTTCTCTGATCCAAAAACAGTTGAACACACCTCTGTCCAGCAAATATATAACCGCTAACAACCAGACGCATATATTTTTACTGGTCTGTACGATTTGAAAGCCTATGAATGGACAGTTACCTATGTATGACCGCAAGGAGCCACCATGAAAAGCACCAGCTTGAAAAACATGACAATGAAAAGCAGCACAATGAAAAGCTGCACAACGAAAAGCTGCACAACGAAAAGCTGCACAACGAAAAGCTGCACAACGAAAAGCTGCACAGCCAAAAGCGCTACAAACAATAACACCCCTCAATTACGCGAGACACGGATTCACGGCAATTCCCTGTTTCCGTTTATGCTCTATGATATCCAGTCGGACACCACCTTTTCCGAACGGGTGAGCTGTCACTGGCATGAGGAAGTGGAAATCCTGGTCATTGAACAGGGAAATGGACGTCTGTATTTAGGGGAGGAAGCCTTTGCCCTGAAAACCGGAAGCATCTGTCTGATTCCTTCTAATGCCCTTCACCTTGTCACCTGTGAAATCGGAGAAGCGCTGGACTTCTACGCGATCGTTTTCCATCCGGATCTGCTCTACAGTCTTGGAAACGACATCATCCAGCAGAAATTCTTAAATCCGCTTTTTCATCAGGGGGTACAGTTCTCCACGCTTTATGAAACCTCACGGGTCATCAATCCGGCATTTGCCTGGGAATTTATGCTGCGTGAGGTACTGGACGAGATCCACGAAGCCTTTCTTACAAAACCCTACGGGTATGAATTACTCATCAAGGCTGCGCTCCTCAAATCCTGCCACCTGATGATTTCTCATGCGATCGTGAATCAGCAAGAACCTTATGTGGATTCTGATTACCGTACCGGGCTCATTAAATCCATTATGAAATATTTACAGGAAAATTATGACGATACCGTCACTTTGGAAGAACTGGAAAGGAATTTTAACATCAGCAAAGGGTATCTGTGCCGTTCCTTTAAATCGGTAACGCACATGACACCCTTTGAATACCTGAATTATTTCCGGATCAGCAAAAGCACGGAGCTGCTTCTGGAAACGGATCGTGAAATCAGCCAGATTGCTTTACAGACCGGCTTTAACAATATCAGTTACTTCAACCGAACCTTCCAGCGGTTTATGCACATGACGCCGCGGGAGTTCCGCCGGAGTGTGGTCCGGCAGCCCTTAGAATCCCTGCAGACCCTCTAACAGATAGCTCTGTCTGGCATCACGCAGGAATACCGGAATCGAAGAGAGTGGCGCATCCACTTCTACCTGCTGTCCTCCCGGATAAACCTTCCCGGAAAAGGCATGCGTCCACATTGCTCCCTTGGGCAGATATACGGTTCTCTTCTCGACACCGGGCAACACTACCGGAGCAATCAGCAGATCGCTTCCGAACATGTAGCTATAATCCTGCTGCCAACATAATGGATCTTCCGGGAACTCGTAAAACAATGTCCGCATCAGAGGTTCTCCAGTCTCATGCGCCTGATTCATAAGGCTCCGGATATAATCCCTCATTGCTTCCCGGATCTCAATGTAATGCTTCATGATCCGGTAGGCTTCTTCGCCAAAGCTCCAGATCTCATTGGCTGCGCCGGTGCCCTCCGTCACCTCTCCGCTTTTCTTTACAATATCTCTTCTCGGCAGGCGGTTTCCATGCATCCGCATGATCGGACAAAAAGTACCGAACTGGAACCAGCGAAGCAGCAGCTCCCGGAATCCTGGATCTTCTACATTGCCTCCGTGAAATCCACCGATATCCGTTGTCCACCAGGGAATTCCAGATAGTCCCATCTGTAAACCGGCGCAAATCTGATTGCGCAGATCCTGATAGGTTGAATAAATATCCCCGGACCAGATTACCGTACCGTATTTCTGACTGCCAGCCCATGCACAGCGGACCAGATTCATGACCTCTCTGCCATTCTCCCGCAGACCTTCATAAAATCCCCTTGCATACTCTCTGGGATACAGGTTTCCCTTTTGTAAAACCGTCCCTGCATGATAACGGTAATTGTCATAATCATAAGTCCCAAATTCCGGCTCTGCTTCATCCAGCCAGTAATAATCCACTCCCAGATCCATGTAATTCTTTCTGCACTTTTCCCAGACATAGCGGCGCGCTTCCGGATTCGTTGCATCATAAAACACATTATTTCCATGAAAATTCATCTGTACATTAAGTCCATGCTCGGTCCGAACCAACAGACCGTTCCGATACATTTCCTCGTAGTTTTCACTTCGCCAGTCAACCTGCGGCCAGACAGAAACCATGGTTTTCATTCCGAGCTCTTTCAGCTCATCAATCATTTCCTTCGGTTCCGGGAAAAATTCCTCATCAAACCGGTAATCTCCACATCTCGGCCAGTGATAATAATCAATAACAAATACATCTACCGGGATTCCACGCCGGTGATACTCTCTTGCTGTTTCAAGCACATCGCTTTGACTATAATACCGCAGCTTGCACTGCCAGTATCCAAGTGCATTTTCCGGAAAAACCGGAGGGCGTCCTGTGACCGCCGTATACGCACGGATCAGTTCTGCCGGTGAATCTCCGGCAGTAACCCAGTAATCCAGCTGGGAAGTGCTTTCCGCTTTCCAGACCGTCGTATTCTTTCCAAAATTCACCTCGCCTACCGCAGGATTGTTCCATAAGAATCCATAACCATTGTTGGAAATATAAAACGGAATACTGATTTGGGAATTTCTGTGAGCCAGTTCCAAATTGCATCCCTTCAGATCCAGAATATCCTGCTGGTACTGTCCACAGCCATATATCTTTTCCTTGGGGTCAGACAAAAATGTGGCCTTCAATTGATAATCTCCGCCTATCACTGCCCTGAAGTTCCGCGCTCTTCGAAGCAGCGCTCCACCACAGTCCTGTTCCGCCAGAATTTCCTTTCCATCCTCATTACAAAACCGGATTCTTGCCGGCATTCCCCATCCTTGGGTATGGATTTTACAGATCAGCTTTCCATTGCGGACGACTGCACTTTCTTCTTCGATCTTTATCTGCGAAACAGAAGCATCCTTCGCTCCATCATCCAGTATTTCGTCAGGAGAAAGAAGTGCCGCGCTTTCCATACGGATTTCACCAAAGGGACAGGCAATTACACGTATGCTGTTTTTCCCCCATGGAAGAATCCGAACCGTCTCTCCTCCATACTGGTATTCCATTCCATTTTTATATGCCTTAAAGCAGGCCTTCATAGATCCAATCCTCCCTGTTTTATTTCTCATCTCCCTGTGTAAGATAGTTATCATAAGCATTCTGATATATCTCCAACATCCGGGGCAGCCCCATGACATTCATTCTGTCCAGATAGTCGTTCCACTCTTCCTCAATTCCTCCGCTTACGACCCACTGAGCTGTCCGCTCTGTTGCATAATTCTGGATATCCGTTTTCAAGATGGCCAGTTCATCCATGTCTTCCGCCGGAATCATAATGAGTGGGAAATATTCAGATTTCACATACTGTTTGGAAATTTCATCTGCTGCAAGCTTTTCCCTTGCATCCGGCTGCGGAATAATATCAAGTCCTACTGCATAGCCCGGTGCATTCGTATTCAGACCATACTTCCATGACCAGGTATTGGCATCCATTCCTTCCGGTGCATCCAATACTTCATAGCTTCCATCCTCATTCTGCTGCATGGTGACTCCAATTGCACCATACCGGATCTGCATGGAAGTCGTCTTCTCATAAAGCGCATCTACCCATCTCATCACTGCTTCCGGATACTTTGTCTGCGCAGACACTACAATTTTATTCCGGTCCGCACCCAGCATCTCCGGATTTTGTCTGGCGTACTGATCACCCGAGGGTCCCTTTAATGGAGGAAGTACAACATAATCCTTTGCATTTTCTTCTCCTACAGCCCCACTGATTGTCCAGCCAATTGCAACGCCTACAATTTCCTCTCCTTCCGGATTGAGCTTTGCAGAATATCCGGTCCAGTCCTGGGTAAAAGCCTCCTGATCGATCAGTCCTTCTGCATACAACTCGGAAAGCCATTCGATTGCGGACTTAAATTCTTCGGTGGCATTGATATATTCCACCTTTCCATCCGTTACTCCCAGCCAGTTTCCTCCAAGGCTGTCTACCGCTCCGAAAGGACAATACAATTCCAGACACCCCGCCAAATCATCAAATCCTATAAAGCTAAGTGGAATTTCATCCTTGATCCCATTTCCGTTCGGATCATTTTCTGCAAATGCTTTCAGCACCTCACGAAACTCATCGGTTGTCTCTGGAACATCCAGCCCCAGATTGTCTAGCCAGGTCTTATTAATCATAATCGTAGAATATGTGGTCGGCGTATTCGGCCACATACTGGGCAGACCATAGATGTTACCATCCCCCATCGTTGCCAGTCCCCTTAATGCGGGCTGTTCCTCAAACATGGCACTGATATTCGGACAGTACTCATCCAGATAATCATTCATTGGTAAAAAGAGTTCCCGGTTGGCATTCACATCATCATCCGACAGGATTCCTCCCATAAAGATATCCGGGAGATCACCGTTTGCCAGCATAAGAGGTTTCTGGGTATCCCAGTCTGTGGAAGCATATTCCCATTCCACTTTTATATTGGTTTCCTCCTCAAGCTCCTGAAAGATCTTAAGAGTATCAAACTCTTCGGTAAGATTACCTTTTCCTGAAACAATCCGTAGAGTAATGGGTTCCTCCACAATCGGATATCCTTCTTTATTTACTGCAACATCAGCGGATGCATCACTGTCCTGTGCTCCTTTTCCGCATCCTGCAAGCCCAACCATCAGGGCTGCAAACATCATACTGACTGCAATCGCTTTTTTATAAACCATCTTCTTTTCCTCCTTATTCTTATTAACCTTTAATCGCTCCAATCATGACTCCCTTGTTAAAATATTTCTGCACAAACGGATACACACACATGATCGGAACCGTAGAAACAATAATTACTGCATATTTCATAATTTCCCCAACCTTTTGAAGCTCCACATTGGAAACTGAAGCTGCCCCGGAAACCGCTTTATTCTGAAGCAGAATTTCACGCAGCACCATCTGAAGCGGCATCAGCTCCGAGTTCCTTACATAAACAAGGGATGTAAAATACTGGTTCCACTGCCCTACCGCACAATACAGACCAATTACCGCAATGATTGCTTTTGACAGCGGCAATACAATAGATACAAAAAATCGGAAATCACTACATCCATCTAACTGCGCCACCTCCAACAAATCGGCCGGGATGGTACTCTGAAAAAAAGTTCTTGTAATAATCAGATGATATACGCTGACAGAAAACGGCAGGATAATCACCCAAATCGTATCTGTCAGGTGAAACTTGTCGATCACAAAATAGGTTGGGATCAGTCCACCTCCAAAATACATGGTAAAGACAAAAAACAGAGTAATCACATTTCTCCCTGCAAGATCCTTTCTGGAAAGGGCATAACCTGCAGGAAGGGTAAACAACAGACTGATCAACGTTCCTGCTACCGTGTAAAAGATGGTATTCCGATATCCCATCCAGATTCTTTCGTCCGCAAAAACTCTCTTGTATCCCTCCAACGTAATACTCTTTGGAAGCAGCCACACCTGTCCACCGGCTACGGCAGACGGACTGCTAAAGGATGCAATAACCACAAAATACAGCGGATAAACGGTAATCAGGAAAATAATAATTCCGATAACCAGTAGAATGATATCAATGGTATGATCGCTGATACCTTTGCTTTTGTTTGTTTTCATAGCTTACTCCTCTCTCCTACCAGAGACTGGTCTCTCCCAGACGTTTTGCAATCTGGTTGACAATTACTAATATCACAAAATTGATAACTGTATTAAACAGTCCCACTGCTGCCGAGAAGCTGTACTGAGCGCTTTGGATACCCACCTTATATACATAAGTCGATATCACCTCACTGGTCGACAGGTTCAGGCTGTTCTGCATCAGATAGACTTTCTCAAAGCCTACCCCCATAATGCCGCCAGCGGACAAAATCAGGGAAATCACGCAGGTAGGAGCTATGGTCGGCAAATCAATGTTGATGATCTTCTGAAACCGGTTGGCACCGTCTATGGTAGCTGCCTCATAAAGGGAAGGATCTACGGCCGATAAGGCTGACAGATAAATGATACTTCCCCAACCCATTCCCTGCCATACGCCCGACCACACATAAATATGTCGGAACAGTCCCGGATCTCCCATTGGATTCTGTGGTGTCAGATTCAGCATATTGCACACTGCTCCATAAATCCCGGAAGAAGGAGAAAGGAAAATACTGACCATTCCCACCAGGACCACCGTTGATATAAAATACGGCATGGAAGTCACCGTCTGCAGGAGCTTTTTGAACTTCGTAAAACGCATCTGATTCAAAAGCAGGGCAAACAGGATAGGCAGTGGGAATCCTGCCAGTAGTCCATAAAGACTTAGGAGCAGCGTATTTTTAATCAGGCTCCCGAATTGATAGGAACGGAAAAACCGGAGAAAATGCTCCAGTCCTACCCAGTCGCTCCCCCAAATCCCTTTGGCCGGCTTAAAATCCTTAAAGGCAATCTGTACCCCATACATCGGCAGATAATTGAAACAGAAAATCAGCAGAACCGATGGAAGCAGAAACAGATAAAGCTGCCAGTTTCTAAGGAACTTTCGTTTTCTCATATTTTTCTCACTTTCTGCAGTACATTTGATCAAATTGTAAAGCACCGTTATTTTGTATGGAAATTATAGCATGCACATAGAAATTATGTTATAATAAAGCTGATTCAAAACAGGACAAAATTGACTTTTCTTCATAATTATAAGGATATTCCATATGAAAGAAGTATATCAGGAAGTGCACGTGCAGCATGGGACAGAGGATTTTAACTTCGCCATGTATGAGTATAATCTAATGCCGGGTTATCATTTTCTCTATTCCCACTGGCATCATGAATACGAAATCATTTATCTGGAATATGGGGAAATGATCTTCGAACTGGATGGAAAGTCCATTCCTCTTCACAGCCATCAGGCTATTTTCGTGAATCGTTACCAGATTCATTCCTGTTGCTGCTTTCCGAAGGTAAAATGCAGATATGTGTGTATTGTGTTTGGGGAACGGTTTCTTTTTCCTTCCTCAAAGAGCCTCATCTATCGGAAATATATTCTTCCCTTAAGCCAGAATAAGCTCCAGCCACCAGAAGTCCTGAAGGGCTCTTCTGCCTGGGAGCAGACGGCACTCGATCTGATTAAAGAGATTTCCCATATTGCCGCCAAGGGACAAACCGGCTGTGAACTGCAGTTGCAGATAAAACTCCTGGATATTTTCTATCTGATAATATCCAATGACGCCTTTACTCCGGTAAAACGTTCTAACGATTCCACAAGAACCTACATCAAACAGGCCATCAGCCTGATTCAGTACAATTACAATACCGATATTAAAATAGAGGATATTGCCAGCAGTCTCAATCTGTGCACGGAGCACTTTATCCGTTCCTTTAAAAAGTATGTTGGCAGGACACCAAAGGAATATCTGATGAAATACCGCATTGATCAGGCATGCTCCCTGCTGCTTTCCACAGATATGGGCATCTCTGACATTGCTCAGCAGTGTGGCTTCAGCGATGCCAGTTATTTTGCGCGTTGCTTCAAACATCTGATGGGACAGACCGCAGCCTCTTTCCGAAAGCTCCACCTTTAAACGCAGACGTCTTTCCACAAAATATACTTGATAAATGCATGAATAAATTGATATGCAAATTGATACATTTCTGGTAGTAAATGTGACAATCCTTTCTGCATGGCTGAACTGTTACAAATAAGTTGCCGGATTTCCGATAGTAATTGACATTTTACATTAATAGTGATAAATTACTATCAATATGATCCCATGAGGGAGTAGCAAGCGTGTATCGTAGCAAGTCAACATACTGACCGTTTGGTCTGGCTTGTTTTAAATTGCGAGACTCATGTATAGATGGAAACGTAACGAGATAAATTGCATCGTTACGAGGTAACTATACATGCAGTCCATTTTCATTCTGATTGATTGGAACCCAGATATAGTTACTGCTGTATCTGGGTCTTTTTATTTCATTAAGAGTAAAACTATCGGAGGAACAAACAAATGGATTGGAACGTATTATTTTTCTTGAACAGTGCCCTGCTAGGGGTTGGGCTTGCCATGGATGCCTTTTCGGTATCGCTTGCGAACGGTCTGAATGAGCCTCATATGAAGAAAAGCAAATCCTGTGGGATTGCCGGGGTATTCGCTTTCTTTCAGGCATTGATGCCTATGACCGGATGGATCTGTGTTCATACAATCGTGGAATATTTCCATGCATTCGAGATGTTTATCCCGTGGATTGCCCTGATTCTTCTTGCCTTCATCGGTGGAAAGATGGTGATTGAGGGAATCCGCAGTAAGGGCGAAGAAGTGGAAAAAACAAAGCTTGGCTTCGGAACACTGATGGTACAGGGAGTTGCTACCTCCATTGATGCCTTATCTGTCGGATTTACCATCGCAGAATACGGCTTCATAATGGCACTGACTGCCTCTCTCATCATTGCTGCGGTTACCTTCTTTATCTGTATTGCCGGTCTTATCATCGGCAAGAAATTCGGAACGAAGTTCTCCAACAAGGCTTCCATTCTCGGCGGCGTGATTCTCATTGCCATCGGACTTGAAATTTTTATTACCGGGGTATTCTAAATCAGAGGTGCATTGGAAAAAGATCTGTAAAGAAATTGCAAACGCCCTGCAGTTGACCGCAGGGCGTTTATCACTTTCATGTATCAGAATAATGATACCGACAGGCAAGGATATACACATTATTTTCATCTGTCAATACCTCAGAAAGGGAATGCTTCGAAATCTGTCCCTTCTCCAACTGTTCTTTAGATTCCATCAGCCAGTCATAGTTCGCCTTATTCCCCATAACATACACATTTTCCATCAGATTATTGTATGCCTCTTCCGACAGCATAACGACATTCTTGTTATCCTTCCGGGTCACAATTATTGTTTCATAATCATCCGTAACCCTATCCATATAGGCTTTTATATTATCACGTAGATTGGTATAATTCACAGCCAGCATCACAATCAACTCTCTCACAACGTACGGTTCTCTGTACTTTCAGTATGACGTACATAATCCTGTACATCAAGTATCTACCATCTATTATATGTGATTCTTAAAAAATCATGCTGCAGTTACATCGAAATCCATCCAAATGCATTTGCCACAGAACTAATCAGAATAATTGCTGCAAATACCGGGCAGAGATATTGGATCATAAAATAGAAGATCTTTTTTCTACGGAATCTGTTTTCTCCATGAAGCACCTCTTCTTCTACACGCTTCACTCCAATTACCTTCGATACCAGCAGGCAGGTTGCGATCGCTGCAATCGGCATCATAACGGAATTCGTCAGGAAATCAAAGAAATCCAGGAACTGCATATTAATGATCTTCACGCCGCCAAGCGGACCATATCCTAAGGATGAAAGGGTTCCAAGCAACAGCATGATCACACCGATCAGTAAGGTCGATTTCTTTCTGTTCCAGCCAAGCTCGTCCTCAAAGGTTGATACCGCACTTTCGGTCAGGGCAATGGAACTGGTAATCGCAGCAAACAATACCAGTACAAAAAAGAGAATTCCAATCAGCGTTCCAAAACCCATACTGGCAAATACCTTCGGAATCGTAATAAACATCAGCGCAGGACCCGCCTGCAGGGTGTCCGGATCTCCTCCGGAAAAAGCAAACACTGCAGGAATAATCATTAAGCCTGCCATAATCGCAATCAGTGTATCGAATATCTCTACGTTTCTCGTAGAATCCTCAATTGAAATATCCTTTTTCATATAAGAGCCAAAGGTAATCAGAATTCCCATGGCAATCGACAGGGAATAAAACATCTGTCCCATTGCGGATACAACCGTCATCCAGGAAAAATTATCAAGATTAGGAACCAGGAAGTATTTCACGCCGGCAATGGCTCCCGGTCTTGTCACGGAATAAATGGTAATAACCAGAGATAATACCACAAGCACCGGCATCATAAACCGGGAAACACGCTCAATTCCATTCTGCACACCGGCAAATACAATCGCCAGGGTGAACACTGCAAAGAGTATAAAGCAGATTTCCGTGGAAGCACCATCGGAGATAAACTCTGAAAAATAGCCATCCTCCGCAAGCTGTGCCCCGTTTCTGCGTACATATTCCAGAAGATACTTGATCACCCAGCCGCCAATTACCGAATAATATGGCACTATCAAAATCGGGATAACGGCATTGATCCAGCCTCCAAAGGATAACCATCCGGACTTTCCGAACTTCTGGTAGGCACCTACGGGACTCTTTCCGGTCATACGTCCAATCGAGGTCTCTGCTACAATCATCGTATAGCCAAACGTCAATGCCAGAATAATATAGATCACCAGAAAGATTCCGCCGCCATACTTTGCAGCAAGATATGGGAATCTCCAGATATTCCCCAGTCCGACCGAAGCTCCCGCTGCCGATAATACGAATCCTACCTTACCTGAAAAGGAGCTTCTTTTGTTGTTATCATTATCCATGTGTATTCTCCCCACCCATTAAAATTGTTGTAAGCAGATTCAGTGTAGCATATTGACCGTTAAAACACAATGAAACGATTTGAACCGTTACAAAATTATCAAAAACTATCGCCATCCATGTCCATCTGTGATACAATTTTCATAAAAGCAATTCAAAGTCATAATTCATGTTGTCAGGAGGGATTTTGTATGTCACATTTACAAGCACAGCAAAACCAACAGCAAAAAGGAACCTTCGAACCGGGAATCAACACCCAGAAGATGGAAGAAACATCTGTGATCTCGGATCGTCAGCTCCAGCAGGCCGGATACGAGGAGGCACTCCTCCAGCAGGCCAGTCACCAAAGTAGCCGTTTCGTTCTCAACAACAAAACAAAAGAAGACACTATTTACATGACGAATGTCAAGAATGCCGAAAAATCCATCATAGACTTTTTCTCGGCTCAGGCGCTAGGCAGGGATCAGGGAGAATTTGAAGCAAAGCTTCGCACAGCAGAGACCTTATACCAGAATCTGATTCATCACTGTGACATCTACGAGAATACCCATAAATATCCCTTGTCAACTTCCGGGAAGGAACGAAAGCGCATGGTAAAACATATCCGGAAAACGGCCGTATCCGAATCCGGAAAGCTGGTCAATACCGCTACCATCCTTTTTCGCCGGAATAAGGAGGAAACCACCTGGTCAGATATTCTGGGTTCCATGAGAGTTTCTTATATTGACCTCAGCTTTCATAATATCGAAACAACCGGTGGGGCAAGCAGCGATGTAACCGTCATCGACTACAAAAATACAAGCTTATATTACAAAAAAGAGGAGCCTCTGTTACCCCTTCAGGAGGAAATCAGGGAGCTGTATCTGAAAAAGCCGGAATGGAAGCAATATCAGAATTTACTGGGAAAATTAGCCTCCCTGATTGACAAAGCCGACATCTCAACCTTAATATTACTTCAGCAATGGTACGATGACATTTCTCCGTATACAGACCTCGCTGAACAGAATGGTATCTCGTTCAGCTCCAGCGAAAAGCGGCAGCTACAGGAATTACTGCCCCAGTTTTGTCCGGTGCTGAATAAGCTTGTCACCCGTAGGGATCTTGCTCAGGATGCCGGCATTGAGCAGGGAGAAGACCTTGTCAAGCGAAATGTTGCAACCTCAAGGTTAGCCAGTCTTCTTGGAATCCAGAAGCTGGTAACAGACTCTGCAATGGTAAGTCTGACAAATAAGCAGGACGATAAAACGGTTTCGGAGCTTGGTATCGTAACCGTCAAAGCAAGTGGTGCTACTCTATCCGGCATACTAAAGCAGGGATTGCCGGTTTTATTAACAGAAAGCGTTCTGAAGGATTTGATCAATCTTCAAATCTTTGACACCATTTGCGGACAAATTGACCGGAATCCGTCCAACCTGTTTTTTACCTATGAGGAGCGTGACGGAAAACGGTTTCTGACACATGTTACCGGAATTGACTCAGACATGGCATTTGGAGTTAAAAAATATGATGACTTTGAGAAATTCAAGGATGGTATTATGAAGCTAAAGCCCATTGAGCCTCTCGGACAATGCAACCTTCCTTATATGGACTCGAAATTATGCGCAAGTATTACGACATTGGATCAGGAAACGGTAGAGCTTGCCTTAAAGGATCTGTTGAGCCCCAAGGAACTGGAAGCCCTATGGGATCGAATTCAGGGTGTCCGGAATTTCATACAGAAATACCCGAATATTGTAGCTGATGGTACAGGATCCCTCACCAGCTATCTGGACACAGCGAAACTGAGTGCAGACTACCGGGATACCTATGCCGGAGCTGTCGGAATGACACTGATGAGATAATCGGAAAAAACAGTAAAATTCCCCTGACAGAAAAACCGCTTAAGCCCGTGAGGCTTAAGCGGTTTTTGGTATAATTCAATATCTGTCTGTATCCTCGTTCACGGTATCCTCTGTCGGCGCATTCGATTCTGTTTGATCTTTCCGTTTCAATTTAAAAAACGGAACAACATGGAACAACAAATTGGGATTTGAATTTGAGCATAAAAAAAGCCGAAATCCCTTGATTTTACAAGGGACTTCGACCTTCAACTAAGCACGTGCGTTAGAGGATTCGAACCCCCGACCTTTTGGTCCGTAGCCAAACGCTCTATCCAGCTGAGCTAAACGCACATCTCTTCGTTGTCATATCCGACAACAAAAGATATTTTATTATATGAAGCTAACTTTGTCAAGTGTTTCGAAACATTTTCCAGATTTTTCGTAACAGTTCAGCCTTCCGGCTGAACAAACAGTCTTAGCACCGGCTAAAATATAGCCGGTGCACCCATAAATAAATTTCTTACA
>CAVJLN010000061.1:0-15408 GCA_963650485.1 Bacteroidaceae bacterium | reverse complement strand
TTGCAAACAGTGTGAAGATGAAGGGACTTGTAGAGACATCCTTAAATCCCGGAATTCTGAATGTAAGTGCAGCAGAGGGCATGGTCAGCACATCTGTCCGAAGCTCCAATATGGCATCGAAAGAGGCATTGATTAACCAGCTTAAGAGCCTTGCGGTCCTGTGCGATGCAACAGTAGGAATCCGTGGAGATTATCCGGGCTGGGATTATGATCCGGATTCACCGCTCCGAGAAAAGATGGTTACGATTTATGAAGAAATGTATGGTGCGAAGCCGCAGATTGAAGCCATTCATGCAGGACTGGAATGCGGAATTTTCCAAAGTAAAATTCCGGGACTTGACTGTGTTTCTATTGGACCGGATATGCAGGATATTCATACCACAAGAGAAACCTTAAGCATTTCTTCCGTACAGAGAGTCTGGAAGTTTTTATTGAAGGTGCTGGAAAGTCTGTAAGAGAGCTGGGGCGATTCTTTTGATGATGAAAAAAGCGGAATTCGTTGGAATTCCGCTTTTTAAAATCGGAGTGACAAGACTTGAACTTGCGGCCTCTACTTCCCTAAAGTAGCGCTCTACCACCTGAGCCACACCCCGAAACGCAAGTTATATTATAACTGCACCTTTTGATAAAAGCAAGTACTTTTTTCTCTTTTTTTTGATTCTTTTGAATTTTTTTTAACTGCCGGAAATGTGAAAAAGACCGTTGACAAAATAGAAAATAAGGGATAAAATTGTAGCGTGCTACAGAATAAAGAAACACCTGCAGCATGTATGAAGTAAAATATGCAATCAGAGCAAGCAGAATGAAGGAACTGCGTAGAGGGGATGAGGAGAACAGGATGAAAGAGCAGATGGAGAATGAGGATATCGGATATCTGTTTAAGAGAATTCATGACCGGTTGAAGATGTCTGCGGATGCGGTCTTTGAGAAAAACAATCTCACCAGTTCCCAGGCTCGTCTCATGGAATTCGTGGATGTGAAAGGCGGTCAGGTGACACAGAAAAGTATCGAGGAATACCTGAATGTTTCCCATCCGACTGTGGTTGGAATTGTGTCAAGGCTTGAAAAGAACGGTTTTCTGGAATGTCATACAGATCCGGAGGACAAACGGAACAAGATCGTGTGCATGACACAGAGAGCATGTTCCGTAGGGGATGAACTGGCGAGGGGAAGAATTGCTACGGAGCAGAAGCTGCTGCAGCATATGTCGCAGCAGGAGATTGTGGAGCTGCGCAGGCTTTTAAACCGGGTATACCGCAATCTGCAGGAATAGAGCGAAAATAAGAGTCCGGTGGACTCTTTTTTTCAAATGAACATGTAGCGTGCTACAAAAAGAAATGGAGGTACTTATGATCATTTTAACAAAGAGTTTAAGAGAGTATAAGAAAACGTCAGTCTATACGATTCTGCTCTCCATGCTGGAAGTGGTTTTCGAGATCGTGATTCCGCTTTGCATGTCGAATCTGATTGACTTTGGAATTGAAGAAGGTGAAATGCCTGTGGTTGTCCGTTATGGCGTGTATCTTCTTATTTTGGCGGTTTTGCAACTGATTACGGGAGTGTCATCCGCAATCCTTGGGGCAAAGGCATCCTCCGGATTTTCGGCCAATTTACGACAGGATATGTATGACCGGATTCAGACCTTTTCCTTTTCCAACATTGACCGGTTTTCTTCGTCATCGATCGTAACAAGGCTGACCACGGATGTGACCAATATCCAGAATGCCTATCAGATGCTGATCCGTATGGCAATCCGCGGACCGGTGATGATTGTCTTTTCCATGATTGTATCATTCCGGATTAATGCCAGGATTGCCATGATTTTCCTGTTATTAATTCCTCTTCTCGGAGCAGGCTTATATGTGATCCAGAGCGTGGTTCATCCGGTATTTGAGAGAGTGTTCCACAGATACGATCATCTGAACAATATTGTGCAGGAAAATGTCCGTGGAATGCGTGTTGTCAAATCCTTTAATCTGCAGGACGAGGAAGTAGATAAGTTCGGACAGGTTTCGGGAGACATCTATCGTGATTTTACGAAAGCAGAAAGGCTGTTGGCATTGAATTCCCCGTTGATGCAGTTCTTTATGTATGGAAGTATGCTGCTGATTTCCTGGATCGGTGCGAAGGCCATTGTCGCAAGCGGCAATGATGCAGCGCTTGGTCTTACCACGGGCTCCCTCACGGCACTCATTACCTATTCTGTTCAGATTCTGAGTTCGCTCATGATGCTGTCCATGGTGTTTGTTATGCTTACGATTTCCCGGTCTTCCATGGAAAGAATTGCAGAGCTTTTGTCAGAAGAATCGACGATTATCCAGAAGGAAAATCCCCGTCTGGAAGTGAAAGACGGAAGCATCTGTTTTGAACAGGCAGGCTTTGTATACAGTAAAAAGGCAGAAAAGCCGGTGCTTCAAAATGTGAATCTGACCATCCGTTCCGGAGAAACGATCGGAATTATCGGGGGAACCGGATCTTCGAAATCCTCTCTGGTACAGCTGATCCCACGTCTTTATGATGTGACACAAGGCTGCTTAAAGGTTGGCGGTGTGGATGTTAGGGATTACGATTTACAGGTTCTGCGGAATGCCGTTGCCATGGTATTGCAGAAGAACGAACTGTTTTCGGGAACGATCCGGGATAACCTGAAATGGGGAAAGGAAGATGCGACCGAAGAAGAGATTAAGGAAGCCTGTCATCTTGCCTGTGCGGATGAATTTATTGAAGGAATGCCGGATGGCTATGACACGTATCTGGAACAGGGAGGCAGCAACGTCTCTGGAGGACAGAAGCAGCGTCTGTGTATTGCACGCGCACTGCTGAAAAGACCGAAGATATTGATTCTGGATGATTCGACCAGTGCAGTGGATACGAAGACCGATGCGAAGATCCGGAAGGGCGTGGAGGGATTTCTTCCCGACACAACGAAAATTATTATTGCACAGAGAATTTCTTCGGTACAGGATGCCGACCGGATTATTGTTATGAACGATGGGAAGATTGATGCCGTAGGAACGCATGGGGAGCTTCTGACAAGTAGTACGATTTACCGGGAAGTTTATGAATCCCAGCAGAAAGGAGGAAAAGCATGAATAAGAAAATGACAGAAAAACGGGGAGATTACAAAACATTAAAGCGCCTGTTGTCCTACATTGGAAGCTATAAGGCATTGCTTACGGTCGTTGTAATCTGTATCTTAGTGAGTGCGGTTGCAAGTGTTGCGTCCTCCGTATTTATCCAGATTCTGATCGATGATTATATCGCGCCGCTCCTGCTTATGGACCAGCCGGTTTACACAGGGCTTTTAAAAGCACTTTGTATCATGGGCGTGGTGTATCTGATCGGTGTCGTATCTTCCTGGCTCTATAGTTATCTGATGGTAACGGTTGCGCAGGGAACCCTGAAGACCATCCGGGATGAAATGTTTGCAAAGATGCAGACACTTCCGGTTCGGTATTTTGATACCAACACGAATGGCGATATTATGAGCCGTTACACCAATGATACCGATACCCTGCGTCAGATGATTGCACAGTCGCTGGCACAGTTCATCAGTTCTGTGTGTACCATTGTTACAGTATTTGTATGCATGCTGTATCAGAGTGTTTATTTGACAGTCATTGTCATTGTGGCGATTGTACTGATCTTACAGCTTGTAAAAAAGGTTGCAGGAAAAAGCGGACATTATTTTATCCGTCAGCAGGAAACGCTAGGTGCGCTGGATGGCTATATAGAGGAGATGATTCACGGGCAGAAGGTCATTAAAGTGTTCTGCCATGAAAAGGCTGCACGACAGGAATTTATGGAGAAGAATAAAGAATGGGAAAGTGCATCGGCAAATGCAAACGGCTATGCGAACATAATGATGCCGATGATGAATGCATTTGGTTATGTGCAGTATGTCATTATTGCCGTGGTTGGTGCATGGATGGCAATTTCGGGTGCAAAGAACCTTACGCTTGTCGGGATGAATACGGTAACGCTTGGTATGATCGCTTCGTTTTTAACCCTGTCAAGGAACTTTACCAATCCGATTGCACAGCTTTCCAATCAGTTTAATTCCATCGTGACGGCGCTTGCCGGGGCCAGCCGGATTTTCCGGTTGATTGATGAGAAACCGGAAGCAGACAATGGTTATGTGACACTTGTGAATGTAAAAGAAGAAAACGGAGAACTTGTTGAAGTGCCGGAGCGTACCGGACTCTGGGCGTGGAAGCATCCCCATGGGGATGGGACGCTCACCTATCAGAGATTGAATGGAGAGATCGTACTGGATCATGTGGACTTTGGATATGAACCGGGAAAGCAGATCCTGCGGGATATTACCCTTTATGCGAAAAAGGGACAGAAAATTGCCTTTGTAGGAGCAACCGGTGCAGGCAAGACCACAATTACGAATCTGATTAACCGCTTCTATGATATTGATGATGGAAAGATCCGTTACGATGGCATTAATATCAATAAAATTAAGAAAAAGGACTTAAGAGAGTCGCTTGGAGTTGTTTTGCAGGATGTGAATCTGTTTACCGGAACGGTTATGGAAAACCTGAAATACGGAAATCCGGACGCAACGGAGGAGGATTGTATTGCAGCAGCCAAGCTTGCCAATGCGCACAACTTTATTATGATGCTGCCAAACGGCTATGACACGGTTCTACAGGGAGACGGAAGCGGTCTGTC
Organism: Bacteroidaceae bacterium; assembly: GCA_963650485.1. Taxonomy (GTDB): domain Bacteria; phylum Bacillota; class Clostridia; order Lachnospirales; family Lachnospiraceae; genus Suilimivivens. The sequence goes on along the minus strand of CAVJLN010000061.1, from coordinate 10,728 downwards.
ACAGGGACAGCGGCAGTTACTTTCGATTGCCAGAGCAGCCGTTTCCAATCCGCCGGTGATGATTCTGGACGAGGCAACCTCCTCTATTGATACCAGAACGGAAGCACTGGTACAGCAGGGGATGGACCGCTTGATGGAAGGAAGAACGGTGTTTGTCATTGCACACCGGCTGTCTACGGTTAAGAATTCCGATGTCATTATGGTACTGGATCATGGAGAAATTATTGAGCGTGGCAGTCATGAGGATCTGATTCGGAAAAAGGGAACCTACTATCAGCTCTATACCGGCGCATTTGAATTAGAATAGTAACTATTCTGAATATTTAGAATAAATAAAAAGATGTCGGAGGAAAAAAACCTCGACCTTGCTGCCAGCAAATAAAAGTCAGGCATTTGTCGAAAACGACAGATGCCTGACTTTGCATAATGATGTAAAATTCTGCATAAATACTAATCGAAGCATAAAATTGTATTAAATTTCGTACAAGGGAAATGCTGGAACTGTGATTTTAGGCTGGAAAAGTGAATGAGAATGTGTTATCATTAGCCATTATGTGGTGTGCTTTAGCATAGTAACAAATTAATGAGGTGACAAAAATGCAGAAATATATTCTCAAAAGAATATTACTTGCCATAGTAACCATCTGGGCTGTGGCAACGCTGACCTTTTTCCTGATGAATCTGGTTCCGGGCGGACCGTTTCTTTCCGAAAAGGCCATCAGCCCTCAGGCAACAGCCGCCCTGGAGGCAAAATATGGATTAGACAAGCCGTTGTGGCAGCAGTATCTGACCTATATGGCAGGCGCTTGTCACGGTGATTTCGGTGACAGCTTAAAGCAGAGAGGACGTACCGTTATGGACATCATAGCCATGAAGTTCCCGGTATCTGCCCGTGTGGGTGGTGTGTCCGTACTGGTCGCACTGCTGCTTGGTGTTCCGCTTGGATGTATCGCGGCACTGAAGAGAGGGAAGTTCCTCGATAATCTGATCAGTGTGGTTTCCACCTGTGGAATTGCCGTACCGAGTTTTGTAATCTGTACATTGCTTTTGTATTTCTTTGGTGTTCGGCTGCAGATTCTGCCAACCATGGGACTTACTTCCTGGAAACATTATGTGATGCCGGTCATGGCGCTTGCCTTTTATCCGACGGCATATATTATGCGGCTGATGAGATCCTCCATGCTGGATGTTCTCGGACAGGACTATATGCGTACTGCGAAGGCCAAGGGTCTTGCAGGTGGCAAGATTCTGTTCAAGCATGCGTTACGAAATGCAATCCTTCCGGTCATCACCTATGTAGGACCGTTACTTGCTTATACCGTAACAGGAAGCTTTGTTGTTGAGAAAATCTTCACGATCCCGGGACTTGGCGGGGAGTTCATTACTGCAATTAACGGACGTGATTATACCCTGATTATGGGAACAACCATTTTCCTTGCAACTTTGATTATCATCATGAATGTGATTGTCGATATCGTATACAAGATTGTGGATCCGAGAATTAAATTAAAGTAAGGAGTCAGTCCATGAAAGAGAATCCAATTAGTTTTCAGTTAAAATTAAAACCTGAAGATTTTCTTCCGGCAACCGAGGAAGAGAAGCAGAGTCAGGTCATTATGCGTGAGAGCGTGAGCTTCTGGAAGGACGGAGCGCGCCGTCTGCGCAAGAATAAAGTAGCAATGGTAAGTATTGTAGTGATCATTCTTATTATGATCTTTTCCTTTATTGTTCCTTCTTTTTATCCCTATAATTACAAGGATCAGATTAAGGGAGCAAATAATCTTCGACCGATGCAGTATTCCGAAGAGGAGCAGGCAAGGATTGATGCCGGTGAAAAGGTGTTCCCCCATGTCTTTGGTACAGACAAGATGGGACGTGATTATGCTATCCGTGTGATGATGGGAAGCCGTATTTCGCTTCTCGTTGGTCTGATTGCAACCGGTATTATCCTGATTATCGGCTCCATCTACGGATCGGTGGCTGCATTCTTTGGCGGATGGGTTGATCTGGTAATGATGAGAATTGTCGATATTATTTATACGATTCCGGATATTCTGCTGATTGTATTATTATCTTTTGCACTGAAAGCACCGCTTGCACAATTAAAGGAAGCGCCCGGCTTTGCCTGGGTTGGCGTCGTGGGGGAAAACCTGATCAGTATTTTCGTCGTATTTGCCCTTCTTTATTGGGTAGGTATGGCGAGAATGGTACGAAGCCAGGTACTGATGCTTAAGGAAAGCGAATATGTTACAGCAGCAAGAGCGCTTGGTGTAAGCAATGCGAAGATCATTAAGAAGCATCTGCTTACGAACTGTATCGGGACCCTGATCGTTACCACTACATTGCAGATTCCGTCGTCCATCTTTACCGAAAGCTTTTTAAGTTTCTTGGGGATGGGTGTTGCGGTTCCGCTTCCTTCTCTTGGAAGCCTTGCCAGTGATGCGATCAACGGTATGAACACCTATCCATATCTGTTGTTTATTCCGGCATTGCTGATTAGTTTGATTATATTAAGCTTTAACCTGTTAGGTGATGGTCTGCGTGATGCGTTTGACCCGAAGCTGAAGAATTAAGGAGGAGAGAATCATGTCAGAATATCTTGTTGATATAAAAAATGAAAGACTTTCCTTCTTTACCCCTGCCGGTGAAGTAAAGGCGTTAAATGATGTTTCCATTCATTTAAAAGAAGGGGAAGTTCTTGGAATCGTTGGAGAAAGTGGTTCGGGTAAGTCCGTAACCGCCTACAGTCTGATGGGACTGACGGCATATCCCGGCAAGCTGATCGGTGGAACTTTGGAATTTAATGGACATGAAATCGAGAAGATGGGCGAGAAGGAAATGAGGAAGATCCGCGGAAATGAAGTATCCATTATTTTCCAGGATCCCATGACCAGTTTAAATCCGGTTTATACGGTCGGAAACCAGATTATGGAAGCCATTCTGCTCCATACCGATAAGAACCGGAAGCAGGCGAAGGAACGTGCCAGAGAGCTGCTTACCTTAGTAGGAATTAATGAACCGGACAAGCGTCTGAAGCAGTATCCGCATGAATTATCCGGTGGTATGAGACAGCGTGTCATGATTGCAATGGCACTGGCCTGTGAACCGAAGCTTCTGATTGCGGATGAGCCGACTACTGCCCTGGATGTGACGATTCAGGCACAGATTCTGGAACTGATGATGGAGTTGAAGGATCGTCTTGGTATGGCGATCATTATGATTACCCATGACCTTGGTGTGGTTGCCAGCATGTGCGAACGGATTGCGGTTATGTATGCCGGTCGAATCGTTGAGTATGGTACCACAGAGGATATTTTCTATCATCCGAAGCATGAATATACGAAGGGACTGATTCGTTCCATTCCGCGAATTGATACGAAGGAACATGAACGTCTCGTTCCGATTGAAGGATCTCCTGTAGATCTCTTAAATCCGCCGAAGGGTTGTCCTTTCGCACCGAGATGTGAGAAATGTATGAAGATCTGTCTTCGTGAAATGCCGCCGGTAACGAACTTTGGTGAAGTTCATTACACACAGTGCTGGCTGAATCAGAAAGAGGAGATGGAGAAGGGAGCAGCCAATGAGTGATACATTAGTTCAGGTGGAACATTTACAACAGTATTTCCCGGCAGGTGGCTATGGAAAGAATAAGAAATATATTCAGGCAGTCGATGATGTTTCCTTTACGATTGCACGTGGCGAAACCCTCGGACTTGTCGGAGAGTCGGGCTGTGGTAAGACAACCACAGGAAGAACCCTGCTTCGTCTGTATGAGCCGACCGGCGGTAAATTCGTTTATGACGGTGAAACGGTATTTGATGTCGAAAAGAAAGTTTTTGCACCAATGCTTCCTTACCGTAAGAAAATGCAGATTGTATTCCAGGATCCTTACGCAAGTCTGGATCCGAGAATGACTGTGGGGGATATCATAGGAGAAGCCATTGATGTTCATAAGCTGGCAGCTAATAAACAGGAACGGTATGATATTATTATTGAGATGCTTCGCCGTGTCGGGCTGAACTCTGAGCATGCCAACCGTTATCCGCATGAATTTTCCGGCGGACAGCGTCAGCGAGTCGGTATCGCAAGAGCACTTGCAGTAAATCCGGAGTTTATTGTCTGTGATGAGCCGATTTCCGCACTGGATGTTTCCATTCAGGCTCAGGTCATCAACATGTTTGAGGATTTACAGGAGCAGATGGGACTGACGTATCTGTTCATTGCCCATGATCTTTCGGCAGTGAAGCATATTTCCAACCGGATCGGCGTGATGTATTTAGGAAGAATGGTTGAGCTGGCAGACAGCTATGAGCTGATTCAGCGTCCGCTTCATCCTTATACGAAGAGCCTGATTTCCGCAATTCCGATTGCTGATCCGAATAAGGCAAAGGAAAGCAAGCGTATTGTACTTGAGGGAGATGTTCCGAGTCCTTTAAATCCACCGTCTGGCTGTCGTTTCCGCACCAGATGTCCTTATGCGGATGAAACCTGTGCAGCAAAGGTTCCGGAGTGGAAGGAAATTGAAAAAGGACATTTTGCGGCATGTCACCATATTGACAAGTGCAATTAAATGTGGTAATAGTTTTTAGAATAAACAATATGGGTATCGAAACAAGGTTTTCCGACGGCCTGTATTTTGTTTATAAAAATTTCAGAGGAGGAAATATTATGAAAAAGAAAGCACTTGCACTCATTCTTGCAACCTCTATGGTACTTGGATTAGCTGCCTGTGGTTCCAGCACATCCAACGATGCGGCATCTACAACAGATGAAACCACAACCGAAGCTACAGACGATCAGGCTGCAGATGAGACAACAGACGCAACAGAAGCAACCGCTTCTACAGGAGAGAAGATTTTATCCGTACAGGTAGGACCTGATCCTGAAACCATCGATCCTGCATTAAACAGTGCAGTAGATGGTGGTAACATGTTATTACATTCCTTCGAATGCCTTTTAGCAGTAGATGAGGATGGTCAGCTTGTTCCCGGACAGGCAGAAAGCTGGGAGACATCAGAGGATGGTCTTACCTGGACCTTCCATTTAAGAGATGGCTTAAAGTGGTCAGATGGATCTGATTTAACTGCGAATGATTTCGTTTACAGCTGGAAGAGAGTATGCGATCCCATGGTAGCAGCCCCTTATGCTGAAACAGTACTTTCCATGGTTGAAGGTTATGACAAGGCCATTGAGGGTGACCTTGATGCACTTCAGGTAGTAGCACAGGATGACAACACACTTGTTGTAACTCTGAGTGCTCCCTGTTCTTACTTCGGAAGCCTTGCAGCTTTCGCAACCTTAAGCCCGGTACAGGAAGCAACCGTTGAAGCAAATGGTGATGCCTGGGCAACCAGCGCAGAAACCTATATCAGCAACGGACCTTTCTATGTATCTGAATGGGTTCCCGGCTCTTACATCATGATGAGCAAGAACCCTTACTACTGGAATGCAGATGCAATCAAGCTGGATGGTATTAAGTGGAATCTTATCGAAGATTCTAATGCTGCATACAGCGCATACCAGACAGGCGAGGTTCTGATGATCAAGGATGTTCCTACCGAAGAAATCCCTTCCTTAAAGGATAGCGCAGATTTCTATGTAGATCCGATTATTGGTACTTATTACCTCAGCATGAACCTTGACAGAGATGCATTCAAGGATGCAAGAGTACGTAAAGCATTAAGCCTTGCAATTGATCGTGACTATGTTGCTAACACATTAATGCAGGGAACCTATTCACCTGCTGATAACTTCATGGGACCCGGATGGATTGACATGGATGGCAAGCAGTTCAAGGACAATGCAAATGGTGGTCAGTCTTATATTGATGTAAACAACTACGAAGCAGACTTGGAAGAAGCTAAGCAGCTTCTTGCAGATGCCGGTTATCCGGATGGAGAAGGCTTCCCGACCATTACCTATACAACCAATGACTCTGGATATCATAAAGTAGTTGCTGAATATTTACAGCAGGCATGGGCAGAGCTCGGTATCGACCTTCAGGTAGATATCGTGGAATGGGCTTCCTTCACACCTATGCGTCGTAATGGTGACTATGATGTTGCACGTAACGGCTGGGTAGGAGATTACAGTGATCCTTCCAATATGCTTGAACTGTTCTACACAACCAACGGCAATAACGATGGTAAGTTCAGCAATGCCGATTTCGATGCTGCAATCGATCTTTCCAGAACAACCCTTGATTCCGCAGAACGTTCTCAGGCACTTCATACTGCAGAGGATATTCTGATGGAAGAAACCGGATGTATCCCGATTGCATATTACAATGACTTCTGGTTACAGAGTGACAAGATCACCGGATCTTGGCATTCACCTTATGGATACTGGTACTTTATGTATGCTGATATCACAGAATAATTTGTGAAGCCGATTTCATAGAGAATCTGAAAGGAACTGCTTTTTGGCAGTTCCTTTTTCATGCAAAAAAGTGTATAATGAACTTTAGGTTTGTGAGTTGATACATAACCGTAGCGGTTCAGATCACATTCGCAAAATTGCTGCTTGGAAGCTTTTCTTTTGCTTATGTGGTTATTTCACCATATAAATTATGTCAAATATAATGATGAATGCGAATATTCGTAGTCCATATTGTCATAATCTGCATGGTTTTGAACCGGCAAAACGATGATATGGAGGATGAGAAATGGCGGAAAAGGTGGTCGACCGTTTTTTTAGATATGTACAGATTGATACACAGTCTAGGGAGGATGCAGAAAGCTTTCCCAGTACGGAAAAACAGAAAAATCTGGCAAAACTTCTTGCAAAAGAGCTTGCGGAAATTGGAGCAGCAGATGTGGTCTATGACGAGGAACGCTGCTATGTGTATGCAAAGCTTCCCGGAAATGATCCCGTTAAGGGAAATGACTATCCGACGCTTGGCTTTATTGCACATATGGATACATCACCGGACTGTTCCGGCAAGAATGTAAAGCCCAGACTTGTTGAAAATTATGATGGTAAGGAAGTGATTCTGAACGAGGAAAAGGCAATTGTGTTAAGCCCGGTTGTATTTCCGGAGTTAAAGCATTATATAGGACAGACACTCATTGTAACCGATGGAACCACTCTGCTGGGTGCTGATGACAAGGCAGGCGTAGCGGAGATCATGACTATGGCCCAGACACTTTTAGAGCATCCGGAGATCAAGCATGGTCCGATTGCGATTGGGTTCACTCCGGATGAAGAAGTCGGCGATGGAGTGGATCATTTCAAGATCCGTCAGTTCGGTGCAGACTATGCCTATACGGTAGATGGCGGTGCTATCGGGGAACTGGAATATGAGAACTTTAATGCGGCATCTGCAAAGGCGATTATCCATGGTGTGAATGTCCACCCGGGAGAAGCAAAGAACAAGATGAGGAATGCGTCTCTGTATGCGATGGAATTCCAGATGATGCTGCCGGGGACGATGCGTCCGGAATGCACGGAAGGCTATGAAGGCTTTTTCCATCTGACGAATGTTGAGGGAAGCGTAGAACAGGCAACTCTTTCTTACATTATTCGTGACCATGATAAGGAGCGCTTTCATGAGAAAAAGGCTCTGTTTCACCATATTGCTAACGAAATGAATGCCAGGCATGGAGAGGGCACGGTTGAGGTAGAGATTACAGATTCTTACTACAACATGAAGGAAAAGATTGAACCGGAAAATCTTTTCCTCATTGAAAATGCGAAGTCTTGTATGGAAGAGCTTGGCATTGTACCGAAAATCCAGCCGATCCGTGGCGGTACAGATGGCGCAAGGCTGTCCTTCCTCGGACTTCCCTGTCCGAATTTATGTACCGGAGGACATAATTACCATGGCAGATTCGAGTATTGTGTTGTGGAGTCCATGGAGAAGATCGTGGAGCTGCTTGTACATATCACGCAAAGGGAGCTGAAGTAGGGATGATTGATTATGACCACTTTCATGTACTCAATTATGTAAAGAAAGAAGAATATACCGGCAGCATGAACGGCATGCGCTACATGCTGAAGAAGAAGGTTGTTCAAAAGGACGATCAGGAGGAGACTTATCTGGAGGTTATTATCTGGCCCGAGCCCTATGGATATGCAAAGACGGAAGAAGAGAAGAAGCAGCGTAAGGATTTTACCTTTTCAGAGGATGGCTTGAAGGAAGCTGTGGTGTACCTGAACCAGCAGTTTGAAGACCAGCGGGCATTGTGGGATCTTTCTTCCAAGCTGGAGATGTAGGGGAGTTGGGGTTACTTCGCCATATAGATCATGGCATATGTCCGCTTGAATGCAAGCATTCATCGTCTATACTGCCATAATTTGCATGGCTCTGAATAGTTACATTTTATGATTGAAAAATGAAGGTAACAGGAATATAATAGTTAACATAAGTTTACAATAAGCGAGGGAGAAGTTTGATGGCAACACAGAATGGAACAGGAAGAATGGTCAGCAGAGAGGTGGATTTCTGCAGAGCCTACAGCATGGAAGCGAAGGAACAGCTTGAAAAATTATTTTTGAAGAATCGGATTTCTTACTTTATTGAATGGCAGGATCGTTCCTTATTCTCCCGTTTGTTTGGAAAAAATGAAAAAGGAAAGAATATTTTTACAATTCGTATTAATGAAGCCGACATTGAAAAGGCAACCGAGCTTGTCAATGGCATTGACTCCGTGAAAATCCGCAAAAAGAAAGAAAGTGAAAGATAAGGTACAGGGTGCTCGCTGGGCACCCGTTTTTCTTTTGTGCAGAGCACTTAGTGAAGCCGAGCCGAAGGCGAAGGCAGAACTTAGTGCGAGCCATACCTGTGCACTTAATGAGAGCAAGTCAGAGACGCAGCACGAATTTAGTGCAGCAGGTGGTGCAGTAGTCATATTGGAGATTCCGTGGGGATGAGGCAGGGTATGGAAAAAGAAAATGGAGTAAAATACCCAGAGTACTTGCTAGTTGAGGGTATAGAACAGAAAAGTTGCTTGTAATACCCACATAATAAAAGAAATGTGGGCATAGGAAGAAATAATGCCAGAAAATACCCATTGAATTTTCCTGCGAAGGGTATAAGAGAGAAAAATGTAGTGAAATACCCAAAGAAACTGATAGGTATGGGTATGAGAGAGAAAAGTTGGGCGAAGTACCCAGAAAAGCTGATCGGTGTGGGTATGAGAAAGAAAAATGAAATGGAATACCCAGAGCAGTTGATAGGCGTGGGTATAAAATAGAGAAAGAATTCATAATAACCTCACAAAAAATCAAGAGGATAATACAATGAAAAACTTTCTATATCAAGAAAGTATGAAACATGAAACAGGACAGAAAAAAGCATAAAGAGCAGAAATGTTGCTAGGTGAGTAGATCACAGGTTAATTTAAAGATAAAGTTGAATGGGATCAATAGATCGACCGAACAGACTGAGTAGATTTTTATAAATAAAGAAAGAGAGTATGAGAAAACGACCATGAGTATGGAACATAGAAAATATCAAAGCAACAAGCAAGACAAGAAGCAAGAGATAAAAAAGAAGCAGTCCAATACTTCTTCCATGTGTCCAGTAGAAAAGAAATGTGGAGCGTGCAATTATCTTTCTGTGGATTATGATAAACAGCTCAAGAAGAAGCAGAAGGACTTAGAGCAGCTATTACGCCCTTTTGGCAAGGTTGAGGGAATCATTGGGATGGAAAATCCCTATCATTACCGTCATAAGGTGCATGCGGTATTTGATCGTGACCGGAAGGGAAATATTCTGGCAGGTGCATATCAGGAGAATACCCATCAGGTGGTTTCCACAGAGGGCTGCCTGATCGAAAATGAAAAAGCCAGTGCGATCATCCAGACGATTAAGAAGCTGCTTCCTTCTTTTCGGATTAAAACCTATGATGAAGATACCGGGTATGGTCTGCTGCGTCATGTGTTGATTCGTGTGGGACATGCGACAGGACAGATTATGGTAATTCTGGTATTAGGATCGCCCATTTTACCTTCAAAGAACAACTTTATCAAAGCGCTTCGCAAAGAGCATCCGGAAATCTCAACAATTGTTGTAAATGTAAATGACCGAAAGACAAGCATGGTTCTTGGAGAAAAAGAACAGGTGATTTATGGGCCAGGTTACATTCAGGATCGACTGTGTGGACTCACCTTTAAAATTTCACCGAAGTCTTTTTATCAGGTGAATCCGGAACAGACGGAGATGTTATACCGAAAAGCAATGGAATATGCGGGTCTGACTGGAAAAGAAAAGGTACTGGATGCTTATTGCGGAACCGGTACGATTGGTATGGTGGCAGCTAAACAGGCACAGTCCGTCATTGGAGTGGAACTGAACAAAGATGCCGTGAACGATGCGATTATCAATGCCAAGCAGAACGATATTCACAATATCCGCTTTTACAATCAGGATGCCGGTGAGTTCATGGTAGAGCTTGCAGACAAAAAAGAAAAGATTGATGTCGTGTTTATGGATCCTCCGCGAAGCGGCAGTGACGAGAAGTTCCTGTATTCGCTTGTGAGACTGCAGCCTGCCCGTGTAGTCTATGTTTCCTGCAATCCCGAAACTCTTGCAAGGGATCTTAAGTATCTGATTAAGAAAGGATACGAGATGAAAAAGGCAGTAGGAGTTGACCTGTTCCCGATGACGGGGCATACAGAAGTTGTGACGTCCCTTGTCAAGGTGCGGTAGGGATGCAGATAGAGAAAATTCAATCGTTGTAACCATTCCCATGTACACGCATTCAGAGCCAAAAGGTTGGGAATAAA
>CAVJLN010000060.1:0-15503 GCA_963650485.1 Bacteroidaceae bacterium | reverse complement strand
AAAAACTATTAAAATAGGTTGTATTTTATCGGGGATTTGGATATAATAAAAATAACCTGAAATGTGTTTATGTTTCTTGTTATTTTTGAACCTACAGATACTTTAAACGGGATTCCTATATTACCTTATGGCTGTCAAGCCCTCACTTAGCAATAAGGATTGGAAGGGAAGGCAAAAGTAAGGCTGCGGTCACCCACCTAGCCTTGCTAGGAGTCAAAAGGCAGGAAACAGCATTTTGGGGGTTATTCTAAAGAAAAAGCAGTGCGGATGCACTGCTTTTTCTTGCTTTAGAGGAAATTTTGTTGAAATTTCTTCTAAAACGAACTCTTTATTTTCAAGGGGAGAAAAGAATGAATCGTCGTATGCAGATCCGATGGAAGCTGTTTATTATTTTAGTGCTGGCAGCATTGCTTGCTTTTTTATTGTTCTTTTATAAAGACCGGTCGGAACCGGAATATGTCGGAGAAATGGTTTTTACAGGAGAGATGCAGATATTAACAGACAAGAGTGCAGAGCTTTTGATGACCGATCCGGAGGAGGTGCGACAGGAAATCGGGAAGTATACGAAAGAAGAGGACTGGTATGAGGCATTCGACCGGTTTCTTACATATCATGAACTGAATCAAAAGATCTGCAGGGAAACAATCGGGATCATTGGAGGAGAAGCAGTAGTACATAAACCGGAGCTTGCAAAGGGGCAGGTCCTTACCGTGGATGGTACAGTGTATTCCTGTGCTTCGGATGAATTTGAGCAGATGAGTTATACGAATGTCGTGGCTTACCGGATGGAAAACACGTTACTGGCCATCCGGGAAAAGCTGACTGAGCCGGTCGTGTTCTCCGAAGCTTATCTGGAGGAGGCGGATGAGAGTGGGATCCGTTTTTTTTACCGGGGCTGTGAGATGCACCATTCCTGTGCGCAGAAGCAAGGCTCCGAGCAGATCGTGACACTTGCCTTTCGAGGAGAGGAGCTGGTTGCCTATGAAGAGGATGGAGAAATCATCAGCGGAAAAACGTTGCAAGTGACAGAACACGCGGTTACTTTAGAGGAGCAGGGAGAGCTTTTCTTTGGAGAGAAATGCGAGGGCTATTACCAGAAGGAAGAGGTGAGAAGCAGTAACACGGATGAAATTCCCATTGGTTATGCATTTACGGATTATCTTATAAAGGATGGAAGGATCTGTGCATTCTTAATTCTTCCGAAGGAACAGATGGAGTATATTCGTGTGGCCATTTGGCAGAGTGATTACCGAGGCTTATATCATAAGGAAATTATTTTACAGTCTTCGGAGGAGCTTGCACTGTCTTATCTGGAAAATGGAGAAAAAAAGGAAGAACCGCTTCCGGCAGGAAAGAAACTTGTCCTGACACAGGACACAGACTATCTGAAGGAAGGTGTGTTAAAGATTGTGAATTCGACCAATTCCGGAAAGACCGATCTTCTGTCTGTGCACAGGAACCAGGGGATGCCGTCCTATCGTGGGAATTTTGAGATTCATAAGACAGAGAATGGGCTTTTACTGATTAATGAGCTGCTGCTGGAGGAATATCTGTATGCTGTTGTGCCAAGCGAGATGCCATCCACTTATCCTGCAGAAAGCCTGAAAGCCCAGGCTGTGTGCGCGAGAACCTATTCCTATGGTTATCTGGAGCATGCAGGACTTCCGGCACTGGGAGCACATGTGGACGACAGCGTGAAGTATCAGGTCTATAACAATATTATGGAAAAGAAGAGCTCGACCGATGCCGTGCGCCAGACCGAAGGGGAACTGCTGCTGCAGGATGGAAAGCCGATCACTGCATATTATTATTCCACGTCCTGCGGTTATGGAACCGATGACCGCATCTGGAAAGAAGAGGGGGAGAGCGCGGCTTCTTATTTAAGGAGTGTACATATTGCGCAAAATGAGAAAAATAAGTCACAGAAGAATCTTGTGCAGGGAGATGGCTCACAGGAGAAAAATGCAAAACAGAAGGTTATGGAGGGTGCGTCTGATCTTGCATGGGAAGAAAACCTGCGGGAATACCTCACTACGGTTCACGAAGATGACTATGAGAAGGAAGAACCATGGTATCGTTGGAGTTATACCGTGAAGGAACTCGATGTGGAACTTTTGAAAGAGAAGCTGCAGGAACGAGGAATTTCTTTTACAGATTTTAAGGAAGTGAAGGATATGGAGATGACAAGGCGCGCAGAAGGAGGATGCGCGGGGATGATGATGATTACGACTGATCAGGGAGAGATTCCGGTAGAGGGTGAATACGAGATCCGTTATGTTCTGAACCAGGGAGGTGAGGTGATCCGGCAGGATGACTCGGCTTATGCACTTTCCACTATATTACCAAGTGCTTATTTTGTGATGGAGCCGCAAAAAGGAAAAAAAGGTATCACGGGATTTACACTCTCGGGTGGAGGATTCGGACACGGTGTCGGTATGTCGCAGAATGCGGCCAAGGCCATGGCACAGTCCGGAATGACCTATGAGGAGATCCTTGCCATGTTCTATTGGGATTGCCGGCTTGCGAAAAAATACTGAATATGGTAAAATTGCGGACATATGGAAAATGATACGGTACACGGCAGTCAGGCACATACTGACAGACTGTGTATGAATATGAGCTAGGAAAACTGCCGGAGGAGACGCACCGCTTATGGGAAAGAAGAAAATGACACGGATCATATCGTTAAGCATGAAGCTGTCTAAGAAAAACGTGACTGCTTATGCAGCAAGCTCAGCTTTTTTCCTGTTTATTTCTCTGATTCCGTCTCTGATGCTGCTATGTGCGATCATTCCGTTCGTGCCGCTTACGAGAGCAGATTTCATGAGGGTAGTGATTGAAATCGTACCATCCTCCGTGGAACCGCTTGCGATTTCTGTGATTAATGACGTGTATCAGCAGTCAGTGGGACTTATTTCATTTTCCATTGTAGCGATTCTCTGGTCCGCAGGACAGGGACTTCTGGCATTACTAAGGGGTCTTAATGTGATTAATGGCGTGGATGAGAAGAGAAATTACCTTGTACTCAGGGTGGTCACCAGCTTTTACATGGTGTTGATTTTGTTAGTAATCATTCTGACACTGATCATCATGGTTTTCGGCGAATCCATTATGAATCTGTTGGATCGGAGAATTCCGGGCATTGCCAACCTTGTGGCAGGATTCAGCAGCGGAAGACATCTTTTTTTCTTCCTGATTATTACATTGGTGCTTGCCTGTCTTTATGCTTATCTGCCAAGACCACGCGGAAGACTCCGTAATCAGTTCCCAGGAGCAGTGCTGGCATCCTTAGGATGGACGGTGGTAACCTTCGGATTCTCCATTTATGTGACGTATTTTAACGGATTCAGTATGTATGGAAGCCTTACCACAATCGTGATTTTACTGATCTGGCTGTATGTGTGTATGAACCTGGTTCTTATCGGAGCTTACATAAACAAAATACTTATTGACAAGGAATTGGAGATTGACTAGAATAATAGTGTCTGCATGAGCAAAGGATATTTATGAAATGATGTTTTGTGAATGCAGTGCTGAAGTATTATGAATGAGTAATATAGGAAATGCTGTGAAGGTGTATAGTAGCGACATGTTTACCTGCAGAGAGAAGAAGTCGTCGGCTGTGAGCTTCTTCAGGTTCTGACATGAAGTGAAATTCCCACCGGAGCTTTCTGATTGAATCCGTTGTGTAGTAGATCAGAACGTTGCACGCGTTAAGTGTATAGAGGTGTCTGTCCGTAAGATATGGGCAGGAACATGGGTGGTACCGCGGATAATTCGTCCCTTGTATTCAGAAGAATACAAGGGATTTTCTTTGTGTAGAGCACTTAGTGAAAGCAAGCCAAAGGCGCAGCTTGAACTTAGTGCGAACCAGTCCGGAACACTTAATGAATGCGAGTCAGAGACGAAGCATGAATTTAGTGAGAGGGACAAGTAGGACACTTAGTGAAAGCAAGAATTAGAAAAATTAAGAAGAGAGGTAAAATGGTATGCAGGATCAGGTATTATCAGACAAGCTTTCATCCCTGAAAGAGAAGATCGAAGGGGAACTGAAGGAATTAAAGAACTCTAAGGAATTGTATGAATTCAAGAATGTTTATCTGGAAGGCAAGAAGAGTAAACTAAGTGAACTCATGAAGGACATGGGCAAGCTTGCTCCGGAGGAGCGTGCCGGTTACGGAAAATCCGTGAATGAATTGAAAACATGGGCTTTTGACAAGTTCGCCGACATGGAAGAGAAGATGAAGAAGCTAGAGCTTCAGCATAAATATGAAAGAGAAAGGATCGACCTTACGATCCCGGCTGAACCTGTGAAAATCGGCAATCTTCATCCGGTTACCCTTGTTCGGAACCAGTTGATTGATATTTTCGCCGGAATGGGCTTTGAAATCTATGAAGGAAGCGAAATCGAAACCGATTATTATAACTTTACGGCATTGAATACTCCGCAGGATCATCCCGCAAGAGATATGCAGGATACATTCTATCTTTCACCGGAATTCCTGCTTCGTACCCAGACCTCCGCAGGACAGATCCATGTTATGGAGAAGAAGCAGCCACCGATTAAGATTTTATCTCCAGGTAAGGTATTCCGTTCCGATGATGATGCAACCCATTCCCCGATGTTCTCCCAGATGGAGGGACTGGTTGTAGATAAGGGAATTACCCTCGGTGACTTAAAGGGTATGCTCGATGTGTTTGTACAGAAGATCTTTGGTGAGGGCGTAACTACAAGACTTCGTCCCTCTTATTTCCCGTTCACAGAGCCGTCTGTAGAAGTAGATGTAAGCTGCTTTGAATGTGGCGGTAAGGGCTGTAGCCTTTGTAAGGGAACCGGCTGGATTGAGATTTTAGGTGCCGGCGTTGTTAATAAGCGCGTTCTGGAAAACTGCGGCATTGATTCCGAGCAGTACAGTGGCTTTGCCTTTGGTATGGGACTGGAGCGTATTGCCATGCTCAAATACGGTATCAACAACATCAAGCTGCTGTTCAATTCCGATTTACGTGTATTAGAGCAGATCAACGAGAAATAGTCAGGAGGAAACAGATTATGATATTACCATTAAGCTGGTTAAAAGAATATGTAGACGTGGATGTAACACCGGACGAATTGGAGAAGAAGCTGTTTGATGCCGGTTTTGAAGTAGAAGAAAAGTATGAGCTGGGTAAGGATATCAGCAATATTGTCGTTGGACTCGTAGAATCCTGTGAGCCGATTCCGGATACCCACCTTCATGTGTGTCAGGTCAATGCAGGCGCACATGGCACAATGCAGGTATGCTGTGGCGCCGACAATGTCTGTGCAGGAGGAAAGTTCCCGCTAGCCCTTCCCGGCGCAGCCGTTTATGCAACCGCAAAGGATCATAAGACGGTAGAAGGCGTGATGACCATTAAGAACGGCAAGCTTCGTGGCTATGAATCGAACGGAATGCTTTGCTCCGGTGTCGAGCTGGGACTCACCGAGGATCTGTATCCGGGTGCTGAATACAACGGATTACTGGTACTTCCCGAAAATGTAAATCCGGGCGATGATGTAAAGCAGATCACCGGACTGGATGACTGGATTTTTGACATTGCACTTACTGCAAACCGTCCGGATTGCCAGAGTATTCTCGGTATGGCAAGAGAAGTGGCTGCAATGCTTGGCAAGCCGCTTAAGATGCCGGCAACCGACTATACCGAAACCGAAGGGAAGAAGGATGGTTTCAAGGTGACGGTAGAAGCACAGGATCTGTGCCCACGTTACAGTGCTCACTATGTATATGATGTAAAGATCGGGGAGTCCCCACTGTGGATGAAGAGACGTCTTGCTCTGGTTGGCATGTCCTCCATTTCCAATGTGGTCGATATCACGAACTATGTCTTAAAGGAAATCGGACAGCCGATGCATGCATTTGACGGTTCTTTCCTGGAAGGAAACGAGATCTGTGTCAGAAGAGCAAAGGATGCAGAGAAGATCATTACCTTAGATGAACAGGAATATGAAATGACAACAGACAATCTGGTGATCTGCGATGGTGTTAAGCCGGTTGCACTTGCAGGTGTTATGGGGGGACTGAATTCCGAAATCCGTGATACCACACAAAGCGTTATCTTTGAGTCTGCGAAGTTCGCAAGAGACAGTGTCAGAAAGACAGCAAGAAGTCTTGGAAAGAGCACCGATGCCAGCGCCCGTTATGAAAAGGGTGTGGACGAGTATTCGACCGTTCTTGGCATGAAGAGAGCGCTACACCTGATCGAAGAATTACAGTGTGGTAAGGTTTCTTCCACACATATAGATATCAATACCGGAAACTCTATTGAGCCGACCAAAATGAAGGTCAGCATCTCCAAGGTAAACGGGGTGCTTGGCATCACTGTACCGGAAGAAGACATTGTCCGTATTATGAAAAATCTCGATTTTGCGCCTTCCGTAGACGGAGACCAGTTGACGATCCATGTACCGGCTTACCGTGAGGATATGCTCCCGAATGGAGAGAACGACGTAGAGCGTTATCCGGATGTGGCAGAAGAAGTGATCCGTATGTATGGATACGACCATATCGTGCCGACCTTCCTTCCGACCGCACAGGTGACCATGGGCGGTTTGAATAGGAAGCAGAAGGGGGAGCTTGCCTTAAAGAGAACCTTATGTGCCATCGGCATCAACGAATGCATGCATTATTCCTTCTTCTCCCCGGCAGATTTAGATCTGATGAAGTTTCCTGAGGATGCACAGGAACGCAATGCAATCAGGCTGTTAAATCCGATTAACCTGGATCTGTCCTTAATGAGAACAACACTTGCTCCTTCCATGGTAAATGCCATTGCCAGAAATGAGAAGAACGGTATTCTCTCCGGCAGACTGTTTGAAGTCGCAAAGAAGTTCATTCCGAAGTCTCTGCCGTTATCCGAGTATCCGGAAGAAAAGGATACCCTGTGCATCGGTATTTTCGGAACAAAGGAAAGCTTCTATACCATGAAGAGCATTGCAAATACCATTGCAGAAAGTCTGGATGTAACCTTTACCTATACCTCTTCCGAGAAACCGTTCCTGCACCCTTATCAGACCGTAGACGTGCTGTGCGAAGGAGAAGTGATCGGTTACTTCGGAAAGCTTGCTTATGATATTCAGAATGAACTGAATATGCGTACCGGTGCCTTTCTTCTGGAAATGGATCTGGATAAGCTGTCTGCATGGTACGGAAAGAAGAGAGTATTTGAGTCTCTGAACCGCTTCCCCGAAGAGAAGCGAGATCTTGCACTTGTCATGAATAAGGACATTACCTACGGACAGGTAGAGGAATGCATCCGCAGAGCGAACAAGTACATCAAGGAGATCAGACTGTTTGACGTATACGAAGGCGGACAGATTCCGGAGGGGAAGAAGAGTATGGCTTATACGATTACCTTTGCACCGAAGGAAGAGGCCTTTGATGCAGAGGCAATTCAGAAGTTTGTAGATAAAATCTGCAGAACCCTGAAGAGTGATCTGGATATCGACTTAAGAGCATAACCACTCGTATTTGGGCAATATTAATATAGTAAGAAAACGGTTACTATTACGTTTAAGTTGAAGCGTAAGGGTACGGAACAGTTACAGAAACCGGAGGTAGATCATGGAACAGAAGAATGTCTGGGAAACCTATAGTACAAAGCAGTTAAAGGAACTGGAGACATTGAATGAAGAATACCGCGAATTCCTTTCCGAATGCAAAACGGAAAGGGAGTGCGTGGATTATATTGTAAATATGGCGGAAGAAGCCGGATACAAGGAATTGCAGGAGGTCATTAAAAAGGGCGGCAAGCTCAAAAAAGGTGACAAGGTTTATTCCGTATGGATGAACAAGTCCGTTGCGTTATTCCATATCGGTGAGAAGAAGATGGAAGAGGGAATGAACATTCTCGGTGCACACATCGATTCCCCACGTCTGGATATCAAACAGAATCCGTTATATGAAGACGGCGGCTTTGCTTATCTCGACACCCATTATTATGGTGGCGTAAAGAAGTATCAGTGGGTAACGATTCCACTTGCCATTCATGGTGTGGTTGTAAAGAAGGATGGAACGACGATTGAACTGAATATCGGTGAAAATGAGGATGATCCCGTATTCTTCGTTTCGGATCTGCTCATTCATCTGGCACAGGAACAGCTGGAAAAAAAGGCAGCCAAGGTGATAGAAGGAGAAGCACTGGATATTATTGTTGGTAATAAGCCGCTTACTTTCTCTAAGGAAGAGAAGGAGAAGAGTGAATCCTTGGGAAAGGATGCCGTAAAGAAGGGGATTCTCAATATCCTCAAAGAGAACTATGATATGGACGAGGAGGACTTCATTTCTGCGGAGCTTGAGGTGGTTCCAGCAGGAAAGGCAAGAGAAGCCGGCTTTGACCGCAGCATGATTTTAAGCTATGGACAGGATGACAGAGTCTGTGCGTTTACCTCTTTAAAGGCAATGATCGAAATGAAGAGTGTGGAAAGAACCGCGTGCTGCGTGTTAGTGGATAAGGAAGAAATCGGAAGCGTCGGTGCAACCGGTATGCAGTCCCATTTCTTTGAAAATATGGTGGCAGAGGTATTGAATCTTTTAGGAGAGTATTCCGAGCTTAATGTACGTAGATGTCTGGCATCCTCCTGCATGCTTTCTTCGGATGTCAGCAGTGCGTTTGATCCGACCTATGCAGCAAGCTTTGATAAGAAAAATGTTGCTTATCTTGGCGGTGGTATGGTGTTCAATAAATTTACAGGAGCCAGAGGTAAGTCCGGATCCAACGATGCCAATGCAGAATATCTGGCACATATCCGCAGCATCTTTGAGAAGGAAAAGATTCATTTCCAGACCGCAGAGCTTGGTCGTGTAGATCTTGGCGGCGGCGGTACGATTGCCTATATTCTTGCTTTATATGGCATGAATGTCATCGACAGCGGCGTGGCTGTATTAAACATGCATGCACCGTGGGAAGCTGTGAGCAAGGCCGATGTATATGAGACAAAGCGTGGTTATGTGGCATTTTTAAAGGGAGCAACCATCTAATGAAGACATCGGATTTTAATTTTGAGTTACCGGAGGAGCTGATCGCCCAGGATCCGCTTGAGGATCGCTCCTCCTCAAGATTACTGATGGTCGATAAGAAAACCGGAGAATGGAAGCATGAAGTTTTCCGGAACATTATTGATTATCTGAAACCGGGAGACTGCCTTGTTTTAAACAATACCAAGGTATTACCGGCGCGGCTTATGGGAACCAAGGAAGATACCGGCGCTTCGGTAGAGGTCCTTTTACTGAAACGGAGAGAAGGCGATGTGTGGGAGACGCTGGTGAAGCCGGGCAAGAAAATGCGTCCCGGAGCCAAGGTGATCTTTGGCGACGGGAGACTGAAGGCAGAGGTGCTGGATGTGGTCGAAGAGGGCAACCGTCTTGTGAAGTTTTATTATGAAGGAATCTGGGAAGAGGTGCTGGATTCACTAGGCGAGATGCCGCTTCCTCCTTACATTACCCATAAATTAAAGGACAAGAACCGTTACCAGACCGTGTATGCGAAGTTTGACGGATCTGCCGCAGCGCCGACCGCAGGACTTCATTTTACGAAGGAACTGCTGCAACAGATTGAGCAGAAGGGGGTAAAGCTTGCGTATGTGACACTTCATGTGGGCTTAGGAACCTTCCGCCCGGTGAAGGTGGATGATGTGCTAGAGCATCATATGCATTCGGAATATTATCAGGTAACACAGGAGGCCGCAGAGCTTATCAATCAGACAAAGGAAAGCGGTGGACGTGTGATCTGTGTCGGTACAACAAGCTGCCGGACGATTGAAAGCGCCGCAGATGAAAACGGAAGGCTGGAGGAATGCTGTGGGAATACGGAGATCTTTATTTATCCGGGATATCGGTTTAAGGTTTTGGACTGCCTGATTACGAATTTCCATCTGCCGGAGTCAACACTGGTGATGCTAGTAAGTGCATTGGCAGGACGGGAACATGTTCTTGCCGCCTATGAAGAAGCAGTGCGCGAAAAATATCGGTTTTTCTCTTTCGGGGATGCCTGTTTCTTTACGGATACTTTACAAAAAAAGGATTTATGAGTAAGATAGTGCTAATGGAGGATTTACTATGGAAGAAAGAAGAAGGAATAACCGAATTAAACTGACATCGACTTTGCTTATTAAGAGGCTGGATCGTGATACACAGGATCTGGTAGAGATTGATATTCTCGATGTGTCCAAGTCCGGCGTTGGCTTTTCCTGTTCCAAACCGCTGGAGATCGGAGCTGTTTATGAGTCTCATCTTCGTATCTGGACACAGGAAGTACTTCATGCCTTTCTGGAGATCGTCCGTATTGAAAAAGTGGCAGATGGATTTGTTTATGGAGCAATTTTTGTTGGGATGCCGGAGATGGAAGCATCCCGGATTGAGGTATATGATACCATTAATAATCTGACTCAGGGTAAATGATGAAAAAGAAAAGAATTTATACGGTAGCGGCTGTCTGCCTGCTGGTGTTTTTGTATGTGATGATTTTTCTGTTGTCGTCGGATGTGGCAGAGGACTCCTCAGTGAAGAGTTCGACAGTAACGGAATTTCTGTTAAAAATCTGGAGCCTTTGGCAGAAGGATGACGGAATACCAGTGACAGAGGCTGTGACAGATCTCTTTCCACTTGAGCTTGAGAAGATCGTGCGGAAACTTGCTCATTTTTCAGAATATTTTTGTGTCGGTCTGCTTTCCTACAGCCTGGTTTTGCTATGGTGGAAGGGAAAGACCCAGACGGGAAGGATTCTGATCGGAATGCAGCTGTTGCTGTCGGCATCCCTGGACGAAATTCATCAGTACTTCGTGCCGGGCAGACATGCGGCAGTGAAGGATGTTCTGATTGACTGTGCAGGTGGAATTACCGGTATGGCGATCATTGGAATAGTATTCTTTTTCTCTTTTAGGGGAGATGGGTGAGGTAGCCGTTTCCCTGTAACAGTTCTTCTGCCTGTTTCAGGCTTTCTTCCTGATAAACCTCGATGCGGAGAGCACCATCGGTACGTTCCCGGTTATGGGTAATGCCAATGTTCTTAATGCTGATGGAATTCTCGGCAAGCAGCATGGCAACGGATGCAAGGGCACCGGGTTGATCGGCGATTTCCACGTGAATCGCATAGGTCTTTTTGATCGGGCCGCTCGAAGTATTGACGAAGGAATCCCGGTAATCACGCGCTTCCTTAAAAAAGTAGAAGATTTCCTGTGCCGTTGAATCGTCAATCAGCTTCTTAGCCTTCTGGAGGGCTGTAATATAATGCTCCAGCAAGACGGAAATATTTTCTTTGTTTGTCAGACAAATCTGCTGCCACATCACAGGAGAAGAGGAGGAAATCCGGGTGATGTCCTTAAAGCCTCCGGCTGCGATGGTTTTCATCAGTTCATCCGGGGTATCCTCTGCTTTAATGAGGTTTACCAAAGAAGCGGATACCACATGTGGAAGGTGACTTACTGCACCAGTGATGAAATCGTGCTTCCGATAATCCATAAGGAGCGGTACGGAACCGATGGACTCGATGAGATCACGGAAGGCAGATACGGTCTCTTCCGGAACGTCGCTGCAAGGAGTCAGAATGTAGTATGCGTTCTGCAGGAGCAGGGACTTGGAATTGATAAATCCGACACGCTCGCTGCCTGCCATAGGGTGGCCACCGATGAAACGATCCTCTAACTGTAATTCTTCCACCTGTTTATGGATGTGAGTTTTGACACTGCCTACATCGGTAATCAGACAGGTATCGGGTGTAAATTTTTTTAATAGGGATAAATTATGGGCATTATCGGAAACCGGCGCACATAGGAAGATACAGTCACATTGTGCAAAGGCTTCGTTAATGGAATCGGTGGTTTCGGATGCAACCCCGCTTGTCAGGGCAAGCTTCATGGTATTGGGGTCTGCATCAAAAACAAGGATTCTGCTTAAAGGGAACTTTTCACGGATGGCGCGGGCAATGGAGCCGCCAATCAGCCCGAGTCCGACAAACCCAAAGGTCTGAAAATCTGTATTTGTAATCATGATAAACTCCTGTTCATAAGAGAAGCGAAGGGCTTTAGTTCTGTCATTAAGGTATCGAAATGTTCAAAGGTCAGAGACTGCGGACCGTCGGAGAGAGCGTGGGCGGGATCGTTATGCACTTCAATGATCAGTCCGTCTGCACCGCTTGCCACAGCAGCCTTCGCCATAGGTGGAACGTAAGCATAAGCTCCGGTCGCATGGGAAGGATCCACAATGACCGGAAGGTGTGTCTTGGATCTTAATACAGGAATGGCACTTAAGTCAAGGGTATTCCGGGTAGAGGTTTCGTAAGTACGGATACCGCGTTCACACAAAACGACATTCGGATTACCGGCATCCATAATGTATTCGGCAGCGTTCAGCCATTCATCAATGGTGGCACATAAGCCTCTTTTTAATAAAACCGGAAGACCGGATTGGCCGGCTTCTTTTAACAGAATGAAATTCTGCATGTTCCGGGCACCGATCTGGATCATGTCCACATATTTAACGGCTGCTTCGATTGCTTCACGGCTTACGACTTCACATACGGTAGCAAGACCGGTTGCCTGCCCTGCCTCCTGCATATATTTAAGACCGTCCTCTTCAAGTCCCTGAAAGGAGTAGGGTGAGGTACGCGGCTTGTAAGCTCCGCCACGCAGAACACTGGCTCCGGATTTCTTCACGGCAGCGGCGATCTTCATAAGCTGGTCATTGCTTTCAACAGCACAGGGACCGGCAATGACAGTAAGGTGTCCGGGACCAAAAGAGGCATTGCCGACCTTCACGACACTGGGATCCGGATGAAATTTGATATTACTCAGCTTATAGCTTTCCGTTACGGGGAGAATCCGGTCTACTCCGTCGAAAATAGTGAGGTTATCGGTGGAAAGACGGGTTTTATCACCAACGACACCGATAATGGTGACCTGATCCCCTTTGGAAAGATGAACATGTAATCCGTTTTCTTCGATATATCTGGTGACAGCTCCGATACTCTGATCGGAGGCATTGGGTTTCATAACAACAATCATGGTATAATTTCCTTTCTTTCTGTATCATATACAATACTGGCTCTTTAACACTTCGACGCTTCGACGCTTTAGTCTATAACACTTCAACGCACTAATTTTAATTCCAATTCCCGAATAAGTCAATATGGAAATTAGATATTATAGTAATGATGTCGAGGGCTTTTGACCACGACATCATGGTATCTATTCTGAATAGTTACAACTAATTAAGAATATGTAGGAAAAATCACCAAAAACGCTTGTATATTATCAGAAAATTTAGTAAAATGGACACATGGTATTTGAAAGAATGGAGGGAAACACATGAATATTTATACAACAGATAAGATTCGTAATGTTGCTTTGATTGGACATGGGGGAAGCGGTAAGACGTCTTTAGCGGAAGCAATGGCATATCTGTCCGGAATTACATCCCGGATGGGGAAGGTCGATGACGGTAATACCGTAAGTGATTTTGATAAAGAAGAGATCAAACGTAAGATTTCCATAAATACTTCCGTGATTCCCGTTGAGTGGGAAGGATACAAGATCAATATTCTCGACACACCGGGATTCTTTGATTTCGCAGGGGAAGTAGAGGAAGCGATCAGTGCAGCAGGCGCAGTCATTATCGTAGTGAACGGCAAGTCCGGTGTGGAGGTTGGAACCCAGAAAGCATGGGAGCTGTGCGAGAAGTATAAGCTGCCTCGTATGATTTATGTCAGCAATATGGATGTGGATCAGGCTTCTTTCCGTCAGGTGGTAGAGGATATGACCGCAATGTTTGGTAAGAAGATGGCACCGTTCCATCTGCCGATCCGGGAGAACGAGAAGTTCGTCGGTTATGTCAATGTCATTACTGAGACCGGTAACCGCTGGCAGGGCAAGGATGTTGTGGAATGTGAGGTTCCCGAATACAATAAGGCGAATTTGCAGATCTGCCGGGATACGTTGATGGAGGCAGTCGCTGAAACCAGTGAAGAAATGATGGAACGCTATTTTGGAGGAGAGACCTTCTCCGAGGCGGAAATCCGTGCTGCATTACGGACGAATGTCTGTGACGGCAGCATCGTTCCGATGACCATGGGATCCAATATTTTATGTCAGGGTGTTTATACTCTGCTTGATGACATCATTAAGTACTTCCCAAGCCCTGAAAACCGTGTCGTTGCCGGTATCAATATGAAGACGAACGATATTTATCATGCAGACTATGATTTCTCCAAGGCAAAATCAGCATACATTTGGAAGACCATCGTAGATCCGTTCATTGGCAAATATTCTTTGATTAAAGTAAACTCCGGTGTGTTGAAGTCGGATGACATGATCTACAATGTAGACCGTGATATTGAAGAGAAGGTTGGCAAGCTTTATGTTTTACAGGGTAATAAGCCGATCGAAGTAAAGGAATTACATGCCGGAGATATTGGTGCACTTGCAAAGCTGACCGCAGCACGTACCGGAAACAGCCTTTCCACGAAGGCAACCACGATCAAATACGGTAAGTGGGAGATGCCCATTCCTTACACTTACATGAGATATAAGCCGAAGAATAAGGCAGATGTGGATAAGTTATCGCAGGCTCTGCAGAAGCTTTCGCATGAAGACCTCACGATGAAATATGTCAATGATGCGGAGAACAAGCAGATGCTGCTGTACGGTATGGGTGATCTGCATCTGGAAGTCATTGCAAGCAAGCTTTTAAATGATTATAAGGTAGAGATTGAATTAAGCAAGCCGAAGGTTGCATTCCGTGAAACCATCAAGAAGAACAGTGACGTGGAATACAAGTATAAGAAGCAGTCCGGCGGACATGGACAGTACGGACATGTCAAGATGCGCTTTAGTCCTTCCGGCAATCTGGAAGAACCGTATGAATTTGAACAGGTGGTTGTAGGAGGCGCTGTTCCGAAGAACTACTTCCCGGCAGTTGAGAAGGGAATACAGGAATCCGTATTGAAGGGGCCTCTGGCTGCTTATCCGGTTGTCGGTGTGAAAGCGGTTCTCTACGATGGTTCGTATCATCCGGTAGATTCCTCTGAAATGGCATTCAAGATGGCAACGATCCAGGCCTTCAAAAAGGGCTTCATGGAAGCACATCCGGTATTGCTTGAGCCGATTGTTTCCCTGAAGGTTACCGTTCCGGACAGCTATACCGGTGACATTATGGGCGATCTTAATAAGAGAAGAGGAAGAGTGCTCGGCATGAATCCTTCTGCACCGGGCAAGCAGGTCATTGAAGCCGATGTCCCGATGATGGAGCTGTTTGGATATTGTACCGATCTTCGCTCCATGACCGGCGGCAGAGGTGAATTTGAGTATCAGTTCTCACGCTATGAGCAGTGTCCTTCCGATGTACAGGAGAAGGAAGTCGCAGCCAGAGCAGCCAAGGTTGCCGAGGGCAGTGAAGAAGCATAAGAAAACAGAAATCAGGTTTTTACGGGGGATATCGAAAAGGTATCCCCCTTTTCTTGACATTTGCTGGCAGAAT
>CAVJLN010000059.1:0-15729 GCA_963650485.1 Bacteroidaceae bacterium | reverse complement strand
TCTCTTCATATACAATTCTTCTAATCCACTGTAAATATTCATTTGTTATGTTCCTCCTACTTTATTCCAGACATCTTTATGCTATCCTGCAAATGGTTTTGTAAAATAAGTGATATTAAAAATACAGGAAGACAAGCAATCATTGCACTTGCAATTACAATATTCCACTTGGTATTGTATCCTCCTACCATATTAGCCAAGTAAACCATAACTGTCTGATATTCCGGCTTTTTATTTACTACCAGTGGCCACAGATAATTATTCCAGTTTCCAAGAAAAAAAGCTATACATAACGGTATAATAATAGGTCTTGACATTGGAAAAATAATCGTAAAAAACATACGATATGTAGAACAGCCATCCAACTTAGATGCTTCTTCCAGTTCGCCCGGAAAGCTCAAATAATATTGATGAAATAAAAAGATTCCATAGGCATTAAACAAAGCTGGAAGCAAAATTCCTGCATACGAATTCGTAATTCCAAGTAATTTACAGATCATAAACAAAGGTACTAATATTGAGGAAACCGGAATCATCATCGTACTTATAACTAATATAAACATAGCTTTTTTCCCTTTGAATTCCATTCTTGCAAAAGCATATCCACACATAGCATGTAATATTAATGCAATAACCGTAACACCGACTGCTATGAGAAAAGAATTGCTGATTGCGCACAGGAAATCCGAGTTTATGGATTTACTAATGCTGTTAAACGTTGGATTCAGGGTAACCAGTGATGAGGAAAAAACCGTAGTTTCATCTCTAAAGCTAACCATGAACAGGATATAAATAGGGAACAACATCAGAATTCCCATGGTGCATAGTAAAACAGTTAAAATTATATTTTTTCCTTTATTCATTTAATAGTTCTCCTTACCATTCATTTTTAACATTAAAACAGCGAGAACTGACATAATCAGAAACATGACTACAGAAAGTGCGGCTCCATATCCTGCTTTCATCATTTCAAATGACTGGGTATATATATAAATACTGGCAACCTCTGTTGCATCAGCCGGTCCTCCCTTGGTCATAACCATAATTAAGTCCAGGCATTGAAAAGATGCTATAGTTGATGTGATCAAGACAAAAACACTGGTTGGCCTTAACAATGGAAATGTTATTTTAGTAAAAATCTGAAGTTGATTTGCCCCATCCAAAGTTGCAGCTTCATAATAGCTTTCCGGTATATCCTTGATAGCAGACAAAAACAAAATTATGTTATATCCTAAATTAATCCAAATTAATACGATTACAATACATCCCATTGCCTGTGATGTTGATCCTAAAAATTTCTGGTTATGTAAACCAATATTTTTTAAGAAAACATTTATATAGCCTGTCCTGTCCATATATAAAAACATCCAAAGGCAACTGGCTATAACTGATGTGATAGAATATGGCAGCAGAAAGGCAGTTTTAATAAAACCTGCAGTTCTTTTATTATGAATATAACTGTTTAAAACAGCAAAGATTAATGCGAAAACAAACAACGAAGGGACATAAAGCAAAGTCAATTCCAATGTTCGCAATAACGATTTCCACCATGCTGAGTCCTGAATTAAAGTCACATAATTCACTATCCCAATAAACTCTTTTATATTTGCAAAATTCCAGTTAAACATACTCATATAAAGAGAATAACCAATAGGAATAACAATGAATATGAGTAAGCCTAAAAAATCTGGCATAATAAAAGAATATGTAACCAGTGTTCGCTTAATTTTGTTTAATCTACCTTTCTGCATCATCATTCACCCCAAAACTTTTATATTATTTAATTTCTTCTATTCTCTTCTGTGCATTCTCTGCAGCAGTTTTTCCATCTGCATCACCAAACATAACTTGTTGTAACATATCTTCTAAAACTTCCATTACTTCCGAACTGTATTTAGGCTCAGGAGTCGCCGTTGAATAAAAATCTGTAAACACTTTCTTCAATCCCTCACCATAAATCTCGCTGTTGGCATCAATTACGGATTGACGAGCTGGATAAGCAAATTTAGCTTCCGTACACCATTTAGTTGCATTCGTGATATCATCACTTCCAAAACACCAGAATACAAAATCTGCTGCTGCCGAAATATTTTCACTCTGACTGCAGACTCCCATCATCTGTCCGCCCGCTGCTGTAATATATGTTTCTCCATCTGGTGAAGGCAGTGGAACCACATTGATCTTATATCCTTTTTGATTATATTCTTCTGCAGCATTGATCATATAAGTACCACCTATTTGCATTGCAGCTACTCCATTGGCTATATTGTCAATACTCCATGGTCCATCCTGCAAAGAACTTGGACAATAACCATTCTGATAAAAGCTCCCCCAAAAATCTAACGTTTCAACCATCTCATTGGAATTTACGACAACCTTTCCATCTGTGTCATAGACCTCAGCATTATTCATCCACATAAACGGCCACCAGTTAAACATAGTATACGGTGTCTTTTCTACAGGAAGGACAATTCCATATCGATCATCATTTGTTAATTTTTCTGCAGCCGTTTTTAGTTCTTCCCATGTTGTTGGAGGTTCAATCCCTGCTTCATCCAATGCCACTTCATCATAAAACAAGCCTAATGTTTCACATTCGAAAGGTAACGTATATATTTTACCATCCTCCCCGGTTGCTTCATTAAGACAAGAAGTCAGTAAATCATTTTTTAAATCATCTGTATAGTAATCACTTAAGTCTGCCAACATTCCTGCTTCGGAAAACTTCTTAAAAGTAGATGGCTCAACCCAGAGAATATCTGGACATTCCCCGTTTGCATAAGCAGTTGAAACCAACGTGGTGGTATAATCTGATTGATTAACAGTGCTATAATCAATATATATATCATCATGTTCACTATTATACTCATCTACCATTCCTTTAATAACTTCGGACTCACTTCCTGTATGAAAATCCCAAAAAGTAAGTTTCGTTTTATTATCAGCCACTTCATCAGAGTTTACTTCCGATCCCTGTGTCACTTCTGTCTGATTATTATCTGACACCCCACATCCAGCGAAAATGCTTCCGATCATGCATATGCATAAAATAGAAATTACAAATTTCTTTATCTTCATTCGTATCTCTCCTCCTTCATTACTTTTCATCATATTCAGCTTTAATACGATGAGCCAATTCTTTATTTCCAATCTCTGATGGCTGCGTTCTCATAGCATTTCTATGAATCTGCTCTGCTTTGTCAATTTTGAATTTTTTATTTCGTTCTTCCAAAGCTTCATACGCCGCTTTCATTTCACTTGTCAGTTCAAAAACTTTTTGACTCTTTGGTATATTAAAAGTACGTTTAATCACAATTCTGTCTTCCACTTTTGCAATAGTGACCGGAGTGATCGGTCCTGCCTGATACCAGTATGCTGTACATGCCCAATCATCAGATAAATGATTTGCATGACCATGCTCCATACTGATTACCAAATGCTTACTAAAATGTACAGGATCGGTTAAGTGGAATCTGTAAGATACCTGATATCCCTGAACATCTGATTCATGTATGATAGTTCCATTATATGGAGACTGATTTTTCTGCATTCCCCATGCATGATTAAAGTAGTCCTCGGCGCCTGTACCATTAATACTCGGACTCTCCTCATCATCAATAAACATCATATCGTCTCCTTCTCCCCACCAGCTGCCCTGAAAATGAACAACTGAAAGGTTACAACCAATATAATGTCCCCTTCCCTTTACATCCAGCATCAGGAAATTTTCTTTTCCATCAATATTAGGTACGCTATTAACCTCCGGAGAATTAACACACAGATTATCTCCCCAACCATTACAGGGAGTTTCTCTTCTCCATGAAGCATGAAAGTATGCAATATCCGGCATTTCCTCATGATATAGCTCATAGTCAATATGAAAAAATAATCCCAATGGATTTTCATTCTCATTGATCACTTCAATTCGAGCCCGTTTATTAAAAGGCATAGGCAAATAACAGTTCATAGATGCCGTACCTCCAAAAGTATATTCCTCAGACGGTCTTGAAGAAACATTAAATGGTAATGAGTTAAAACTTGCCGGCATAGAATGACCTATACAAAAGAAATCACCAATAGGAGCCAATACGCTGGGACCATCAAAATTCTCCCAGGTCATCTTAATTAATACTTTACGATAATAATCAGGATCATTAATTTCCCAATTAACGCCTTCTGCATTTTCCATTTCTGTGACGGGTGCCACATTGCCACTTAAAACAGGATGCTGAATGGAAGGCCCTAACACCTTTCTACAAAATGTAGTACACCAGATGTGGTTAATACAGCCTGGCCCCTCCAAATCAGCTAATACAACCGTTTTACCCGGTTCAACTAACCAATAATCCTTATTTCTACCACTTTGATCCCAGCTTGATGCCCTTGCTGTTCTTGCATCTGACAGAGTTGCCAAATTTTTTAAAAGAGAAAGTTGATTATCGTTCATATTTTTATATTGTCTAGTTACAATAATTAGACCTTTCCTTTCTTCCATCTTTTTATGGATACTATTATTCATATAAAATTTATCGAAACGTTTGCGCAATCGTTTTTATGGCTTAAGTATACCAAATTAATTTCCAATGTCAATTGTCTATTTTTCACCATAACGTGAAATTAAAATCGTCATAATTTCCAAATTTTTATTATAACTTCTCTTGTATCAAGGTCTTTTTATTCTTTCCGTTTCAATCATTTCTGCTACTGCTTTCTGAATCTGCTGCGCCTGATGCAGGGTAACACCTTTCCCCTCCATTCCCCAGGTATGGGAAACCGGAACGCCAAGTCCCTCCGGTGATCTTCGGAAAATTACCTCATACAGCACACAGGCCGCAATATAGTTTCCGATATTGTTCTGATGCCCACAGTCACCGCACTCTGCGCCCGGCTTAAGGTAAGGATTCACCTGCTCTCCGGAAGTAGAATAAACCCGGTCGTAGGCTTCGCCCACAGGAAGCAGTTCTGCCCGATCCCCCAGTTTTTCCACCATATCCTGATACCATCTGCGATTTTCCTGCGTCATTTCCTGATGGGATAAGGTGAGCACATATTCTTTTCCGTCCTTCTGATAGACCTCTCCGACTTTTCCTTCTCTCCATGGTTTCATTCCCATATCCTGAAAGAAGCCATATTGATAAGCATGCGGCACCCATAACAGCAGCTTTGCCCCCTTCCCGGCTGCTTTCTGATAAAGAGTCTTCGCACCCGTCAGCATGCTTTCTCTCTGCCGGTAATCGACTGCTCCTACTGTGCCGCTATAAGTTTCCAACGCTTCATCACTGTTTCCTGCCACACAGATATAATCATAATATTCATTGGCATCCAATACCTTCTGTCCCTGTTCGGCTCTCTCCTTCTTTTCCAGGTCAGCTCCTCCGTATGCCGCAATCCCGGTTCCGCCCCAGTAGCTGTAAGCAACCTGGGCACGAAAGCCTCCCATTTTTGCAAGCTCCCGGAAGTAATAATACGAGCTGTCCCAAAGCCCGGTAAAGCTATGTCCAAGGAATGCAATCCTCGGTCCCCTGGCAGCAAATTTGATTTCGACTCTTGTACCAATATCTTCGAGTGTAAATTCCAGCTTCCTTCTCCATGCCTCTTCCGGAATATCCTCCGGCCAGACAAGTGCATGGTGTGGCTCTCCCTCATAAATTCCGGTCTCTTCACAGAACTTTGCCGGATCAATCACCTGCTCTTTTCCTTCATAAAAACCTACGGAACGGAAAGCAGAATATTTCTTCGTCGTCTGCCCTTCTTTCCAGCTGCCATATGCATCGATACTGTTCACATGATAGTTCTTTACTTCCTCTCTCCGGTAAACGCAGATATCAAGCTCAAGAATCCGAAACGGATTCTGATTTCTGACCTCCACAATCCCCTGATTTTCTTCTACTAAAACCGGATCATTCTTCTGCTGCATCCTTATGCTCCTCCCCAATCACCGGATAAATCGCACTTCCGGATATATTTCGTGCTTAATCCGTTCTTTTCTGGTATGAAACGAAATCTTGTTGAGTTCAAACAGATTATTGCCCCCTGCATCAATAGAGACGATTAACGGACCTAACTCCTTTACCCTGCAGTCCCACAACGTCTCCGGCATTCCCAGTTCCTCCCAGTAATGCCCTTCGATACACTGCATTTTTGTTGCAGCAACCACTGCACAGCCTGCCGGGAAAACACAGTGCAATGCTCCAAAATCCCGGCATGCTCTTTCTGTCTGCTCTTTCATCCCACCTTTACCAATCACGAGCCGCACTCCCGTCTGACGGATAAATTCATACTCAAACTTCTCCATCCTCATAGACGTTGTCGGGCCGACTGAAACCATCTCAAAGCCTGACGGTGCCTTGGGATTCTCCTGTACAATCGGTCCTGCATGAAAAATTGCCTGATCCTTTATCAATAGCGGAAGCTTCTGTCCATATTCCACAAGCCGTCTGTGCGCGACATCCCGGCAGGTCGTGACCTTACCATCAAGCCAGATCACATCTCCGATCTGGATATCCTTCAGATCTTCCCTGCTGATCGGCGTAATAAGAACCTTTTTCCCATTTCTGATTTCAACCATATAAGCTTCCCCCTATGCATCCAATGTCATGCCTGTATGGGTATCGCATACGGCATGCAGATCTTTATCAAAAATAATATGTCCACGGCGATGAGACCAGCAGCCTACATTGACTGCAACCCCAATTACGGAAGGATGCCGGGCCGTATGTTCAATATTTACGCCCATCACAGAATGCTTTCCACCCATTCCCTGCGGTCCGATCCCGATCTTATTAATTCCATCCTCCAATAACTTTTCCAGCTTCGCTGCACGTTCATTACTGCTATGGGAACCAACCGGACGTAATAATGCTTTCTTTGACAAAACGGCGGCCGTTTCTACCGAAGTTGCAATTCCGACCCCGACAAGCAGCGGTGGACAGGCATTGACGCCATACGTGGTCATCTGATCCAGTACAAAATCCACCACACCTTCATATCCTTCCCCCGGCATCAGCACAGCCGCCTTTCCCGGTAACGTACAGCCTCCTCCTGCCATATAAGCATAAATTTCACAGGAATCCTCATCCGGTATGATTTCCCAAAATACCGTTGGAATGCCGGTTCCTACATTTTCTTTCGTATTGTATTCATCAAAGGTTTCTACCGCATTATGACGGAGCGGAGCCTCCTTTGTTGCAATCCTTACGGCTTCCTTTAATAAGCTCTCCAGTTCATTGATCAAAGGGAATCCGGTTCCACATTTTACAAAAAACTGCAATGCACCCGTGTCTTGACAGCTTGGCCTGTGATATTGCTTTGCAATCTCCTGATTCTTCTCCATCGTTTCATACAAAATTCTGGGGAGTTCGTCATTTTCCTCCTGTGCCAGCTCTTTTAATTTTGCAATGACATCATCCGGGAGCACACTGCTGATATGCGTAATAAACTCTGCCATTCTTTTTGTCATACGATCTGTTTTTTCTGCTTTATCCATATTCCTTCGTTACTGTTCACTCGTACCTCGTTTCAGTAACGATTCGCAGGCTCATTTAAAGTTTTGCTTTGCAAAAGGAGCCTGCTCACTCCTGATTCATGTTCTTACGCAGCCTGACAGCAAGTGTCTGGCTGCTGTGTGAACAATAACGTTCCCTCCTTTCCATTTTCTATTTATTTTGCAGATTTCCGTTGCACATTCTCTTTACCTTCACTATACTGATTTTATAAAGATAAATCTATTTAATGTTTTTTATGTTATCATTAATTTTTCTTATAATTATAGCAAACAAATTCTACACTTTATCACTGAGTATTACAAACAGGAGAATTGCCATGACATTAAATCAACTTCGCTATTTCTGTACCGCATGCCGTACCCACAGCATCACCAGGGCTGCTGCCGAGCTTTATGTCACACAGCCTACGGTTTCGCTTGCGATCCGGGAACTGGAAAATGAATTCAAAATTACTCTTTTTTACCGCAGCAAGACCCCACTGGAATTAACGGATGCCGGAAGACAGTTCTATGAAAAGGCCTCTTCCTTTTTAAAGGAAGGAGACGAATTGCAGCGACAGCTTCAAAAACTGAACGAAGTACATCCGGTGCTGAAGCTGGGCATCCCGCCGATCTTGAGTACCATTTTCTTTCCGGCGCTATGGAATGCCTTTCACGAAAAATATCCAACGATTCCTCTGGAATTGCATGAATATGGTTCTTTCCGGGCATGCCGGCTTATCCGGACAGAGCAGTTGGACCTCGGTCTGGTTAATATGGAACAATATGATATTGATCAATTGGAAAGTATTCCCCTGATACGGGAGCAGCTCCTTTATGTGGTGGATCCTTCCCACAAAAGAGCTTCGCAGAAGGTGATGAATATGGAGGATTTTAAAGAAGAGCAGTTACTTATGCTGAACGCAGACTCAGTTCAGAACGAACTTCTTGGCATGCGGTTTCAGCAGCTGCAGATTTCTCCCACCATTCTTATGAAAAGCAGTCAGATTTATACCATGCTGAAGTTCATTCATCAAGGAAACTGCGGAGGTTTTCTTTACGAGGATCACCTGCCGCAATTTCCTGATTGTGTCGGACTTCCCTTAAATCCTCCCCTGTATGTCCAGATTGGCATTGTCTGGAAAAAGGGATTATTTCTCAGGGAGGAAATGCAATGCTTTATTGATTTTATGAAGGATTATGACTTTCCTTTTACAGCGCCTTAATCCGGCGTACGGCTTCCTTCGTATTCTCATGGCTGCCGAATGCGGTCAGACGGAAGTACCCCTCTCCGCTCGGTCCGAAGCCGGAACCCGGAGTGCCGACTACATTGGCTCTTTCCAACAGATAATCGAAGAATTCCCAGCTCGTCATGCCGTTCGTGGTCTTCAACCAGATGTAAGGGGCATTCACACCACCCGATACCGTAAAGCCTGCATCGGCCAGTTCTTCACGGATATAAGCGGCATTCTTCATATAGTAAGCAACCTGCTCCTTTAACTGCTGCTTTCCTTCCGGAGAATAAACCGCTTCCCCGGCACGCTGTACAATATAAGGTGCACCGTTGTATTTCGTTCCATGTCTTCTTGCCCATAAGCCATGCAGGGCAACACCGCCACAGGTCAATTCCTTCGGAATGACCGTATATCCCAGACGCACGCCGGTAAAGCCTGCATTCTTGGAGAAGGAATGCATCTCAATCGCACAGGTTCTTGCCCCTTCACATTCATAAATCGAATGAGGAATATCTTTTTCTGAAATATAGGCTTCATAGGCCGCATCATAAATGATAACAGCACCGGTACGGTTCGCGTAATCTACCCATTCCTGAAGCTGTGCCTTCGTAATTGTTGCGCCCGTCGGATTGTTCGGGAAGCACAGATAAATGAGGTCAGGCACTTCCTTCGGAAGCTCCGGTGCAAAGTTATTGGCGGCCACACAGGGCATATAGATCACATTGCTCCAGGTTTCGGACTTCGGATCGTACTCGCCGGTTCTTCCAGCCATTACATTCGTATCCACATAAACCGGATATACGGGATCGCACACTGCAATCTTCGCATCTGCACTGAAAATCTCCTGAATATTGCCGCAGTCACATTTCGCTCCATCAGAAACAAAAATTTCATCTGCATAAATCTCACAGCCACGATCCTGATAATCGTTCTTTGCGATCGTGTCCCTTAAAAATTCATATCCAAGATCCGGTGCATAACCATGAAAGGTTTCGGCATTTGCCATCTCATCCACAGCCTTATGCAGTGCCGTAATAATAGCCGGAGCTAACGGCTGGGTAACATCCCCGATTCCCAGACTGATGATATTACTGTCCGGATGCGCTTCTGCATAAGCCTTGCGCTTCTTTCCAATTGTGGAAAACAGATAGCTTCCGGGAAGCTTTAAATAATTTTCATTCACACGTGTCATCACTTTTACCTCTTTTATTTATTTTTGAGCAGCAGTACCATCTGCGCTGTTTCAAACAGATTTCTGCCGCTTTGCATACTGGTTCTTAATAAATATTTGTGTGCTTCATCCTCAGATATATGATTACTCTTCATCAGAATATCCTTTGCCTGCTGAATCATTGCACGTTCCTCCGGACTACGCTGCCGTGGCTGCTCTCTCCGTTTTCTCCTGCGTCTTGCCGCATCCTCTTCCATGAAATGAATGGTCTGAATCAGCTCCTGCACCTTAAGCGGTGTTTCCATATGGGTCACATCGGAAGAAGACGCTCCTGCCATAACACTGTTCGATGCAATCAGAAGCATCTGAAAGCCAGCCGGAAGATCCTCCTTGAGCTGCATATACGCCATATCCGGAAGACGGTATCCACAAATGACCACACCGCTCTCCAACTGGTCGGCCATGGCAAGGGTTCCGGCTCCTGATGTACAGATATTCACGTTGCTCCATCCGTTTCGGACTAGGATATTCTTAATATTCTGAGCATCATTTATCCTGAGAAATGTAATAATGATATTACTCATCTCCGGATCTCCCCTCTAAAACTGATTCAGATATTTTTTCGTCTCCCAGTCTGTAATCTGCTCGCGGTACTCCGCCCACTCCTGCTTCTTTACTGCCAGATATTTCTTCGCAATATGCTCTCCAAGAATCTGCTGCACGAAAGCATCCTTCTCGAATTCCTTCATTGCCTCATCCAGTGAATCCGGTACAGCTTGAATATTCTTTGCTGCCTTCTCTTCCTCGCTCATGGCAAAAATATTGCAGTCCACGCTCTTCGGAGGTTCGATCTTTTCAATGATTCCCTGAAGCCCTGCTTCCAGACATACGGCAAGTGCCAGATACGGATTAGCTGCCGGATCCGGGCATCGAAGCTCAATACGGCTTCCGGCCCCCTGCGCAAATGGCACACGCACGGCAAGACTCCGGTTGCTTGCGCTCCACGCAATATAAACCGGTGCTTCATATCCCGGCACCAGTCTCTTATAGGAATTTACAAGTGGATTGGTAATCAATGTCATCCCCTTCATATGACGGATGATTCCACCCATAAAATAATAAGCCTCCTTACTTAATCCAAGTTCATCGGACGGATCGTTAAAGATATTCTGTCCGTCACGGTTCAGTGACATATTGATATGCATACCGGAGCCGTTAATGCCGAACTTCGGCTTGGGCATAAAGGTTGCATGCAGTCCATGTCTCTTTGCAATCGTTTTAATCGCCATCTTAAAGGTCATCAGATTATCGGCTGTCAAAACTGCCTCATCATATTTCAGATCAATTTCATGCTGGGCAGGGGCTGCCTCATGATGAGAGGCTTCCACCACAAGTCCCATATCCTCTAAGGTCAGAACCATGTCTCTTCTGGCATTTTCACCGATTTCCTGCGGGTCAAGATCAAAATAGCCTGCCTGCTCATAGGATTCCGTGCTTGGTCTTCCGTTGTCATCTACATTAAATAAAAAGAATTCACACTCAGGCCCCACCTCGAACTCATAGCCCAGCTCTGCTGCATGCGCAACTGCCTTTTTCAGAATGTATCTCGAATCTCCCGGAAACGGTGTTCCATCACTTCGGTACACATCACAGATCAATCGTGCAACGGTTCCAGGCTGCGGTCTCCATGGCAGAATTGTAAAGGTGTCAAGATCCGGATAAAGATACATATCCGATTCTTCAATTCGTGCGAACCCCTCAATGGATGAGCCGTCAAACATACACTGGTTGTTCAGTGCCTTCTCCAACTGGCTTACGGTAATTGCCATGTTCTTCAGGCATCCGAACATATCGGTAAACTGCAGACGGATAAACTCCACGTCCTCTTCTTCTACCATTCTTAAGATGTCTTCCTTCGTATAACCCTTCTTCATAAGCTGTGTCCTTTCTGTTTTCCTAAGATAAAGAGTTCGTTTGCGAACTCTTCGCGCACAAGCGATGTTGCAAAGCAACTAATTTCTTGTCTATTCAGAACCACATTCGTAAAACCGTTGCTAACGCAATTTTAGTTTTACTCATGTGGTTACTTCGCCGCGAGCTGCGCATCCGACGCAGATCGTTTAACTGTGTAGAAAATTTCCACAGAATTTCCTATACAGTTAAAAAGCGTAAAGACGCCCCTATATCCATCAATTCTCATCGTGCATATAAGAACGCCTTTGTTCTAAGTTATTATAAACAGTATGTCGGTTTTTTGTCAATATGGGCTCTTCCTCTCTTAACACAGGCCTCATACTCCGGCCCTGCCTGTTCCTTCTGAAATCCGGGAGAAAGCATGGCTGCATCATAAAGAAGCTCCAGTGTTTCTTCCTGTTCCTTTGTTGGATGGGACGGTTCTACTACCCTTGTTTCCCACACGAGCATACATCCCGTATACTCCACCATAAAAAACAACGGCTCCATATTTTTCTCCATCTTCTTATTTAACGAGATCTTATCCTCTCCTGCAATCTGTGCCAGCTTTTCGATGTGGGACGGTGCAGGCGCATCCACACTTCCATCCGGCAGAATCACGCACTCAAACGGATTTTCATCCTCCCGGTGCTCTCTGATGTATTCCATAACCCTCATAAATGCTATCCTTTCAGGAAAAATGCCTTTGCTCCGTGGCTGCTTAAGGATACCCTAAGCGTTTCCCTAACCTCCACAGCTTCTCCGCTCCAGAGCTCTTTGCCCTTAAACTCACCTTCCAGCTCCATGTCTGCAAGTGAAACGGAAATCGTGCTGTCCTTTTCTCCCAGATTAAATATGGCTACATAGATGCCACCCTTTGCTCCTGCTGCAATCCACACTGCATGCTCTGTACCATCCACGTCTCGTCTCCACACTGGATGGGAAAAACGTGCATCCGAATGCATTGCCAGAATGTCTTTGTTGGTAATGAGGCTCATTGTAAACTCATCAAAGCCCGTCATTTCTCCTCCGATAATTAACGGGGAACGCAGAATGCTCCACAAGGTCAGCATGGTGATCTGCTCATCTTTTGTAAAGTTCGTCCGGTTCGCCGGATCATAGACCTGACGGATCGGTCCGATCGGAAGCATATCCGCATCCGGCCAGTGCCCTGCTCCTGCATGGATACACCATTTTTCTGCACGTTCGAACATGTTGTACAGAAGCTTCCACTCATCCCAGAAGTCATCCGTAATTCTCCACATATTGGAAATCTGCTTGTAAAGCTCGGCTTTTTCCAAAAGGGCAGGTCCGGGGGACAGACTCAGAATCATCTCCCTGCCACAGCTATGAAGGGATTCACTCAGCATAATCAACTCGGCTTCTTCGTGTGGAAGCTCTCTTGCAATATCATCGCACTTGATGAAGTCGACACCCCAGGATGCATAGAGTGCAAAGATACTGTCATAGTATTCCTTCGCTCCCTCCTTTTCCGGGTCCACTCCGTACATATCCGTATTCCAGTGGCAGATGCTGTCGGTTTTCGCAATCTCTCTTGCTGTTCTATTAGAGCCAAGAATCTTCGTATTCTGTGAAACCGCCTGTCTCGGAATTCCTCTCATAATATGGATTCCGAATTTCAGTCCGAGCGAATGTATATCATCCGCAAGCGGCTTAAATCCCGCTCCATCTGCTGCCGAAGGAAAACGGTTCACTGCCGGAAGCAGTCTTCCGTATTCATCCATGGTAAGATCGGCAAACGGGTGATATTCATTCGTTGTTGCATTGGGCTCTGACCACTGGATGTCCACCGTGATATATTCCCATCCGTACTGTTTCAGATGCTCTGCCATAAATTCTGCATTCTTCCGTACAATTTCTTCGGTAACTGCTGCACCGTAGCAGTCCCAGCTGTTCCATCCCATTGGTGCAATTTTTGTATTCATTTTCTGTATGTCCTTTCTTATGTATTAATTTGTGTAACATTTCTGCATGGTTGAACGGTTACTAATTTGCAGCTATTCAATGCCCCATGACATTCTCCTGTTCTTATTAAGACTTGTCACCTTACCCTCACATCTATATTATCATATCATATACGATCTTTGTGCAACTTTTTCTTGAAGAATATTTTATTTCAAAATAAAAGCCAGATATTTGTATACCCAACAAATATCTGGCTCTTTTCTTTTAATCAACTCTTATCATTTATCATGGATCTCTTTATTGGTAGATATGTACATCCACCACGTCATCCGGTGAAACTTCTTCCCAGAAAATGAATCTGCCGCCCCGGGTATCACCATTTTCATCCTGTAGCTCTTCTCCAAACACATAGCCATCGCCCAGATACGGAAGCTCTTTCATCTCCTGACTTCTTGCCTGCCGGCTTCTGGTAAGCGGCAGAATTACAATTTCATCCTCACTTCCATCCGCCAGTTCTGCCGTGAACTGATAAGCCTCCGACATCACCATCCAGTTGTCCACACTCTGAATCCATACACCATAAGGAGTCAGAATCACATCGGCCTGATTGCCGCTATCTGTACTTGCTGTGAATTCTTTCTGTTCCATCGCCGTCATCTGTCCTTCCTCAAAGGTGTATTCCGCACCTTCTCCATCCAGAAGACAGGACAGCTTCCATACTTCATCCACACTATTAAAAAAGGCTGTTTCTGTCACAGTTACTTTCTGTGCATCCTTTTCCATAACCGTATTGCTTCCCCGGAAGATTTTCTCTATCACAGCCTGATCTCCATATGCTTCAAAGGTTCTCCGCATCAGTCCGATGTTTTCGTCCGCTTCTACGCTAAGGAGCCGTACTGCCACATTCTGAATCATCACAGCATCTTCCGGAATCTCCGTTGTCTCTGAATTTGCTGCTGTTTCTGAATCT
Organism: Bacteroidaceae bacterium; assembly: GCA_963650485.1. GTDB lineage: Bacteria > Bacillota > Clostridia > Lachnospirales > Lachnospiraceae > Suilimivivens. The sequence goes on along the minus strand of CAVJLN010000059.1, from coordinate 991 downwards.
TCACCTGCCTCCGCGGTGTCTCTCTCTTCCTGCACGTTCTGCGCTTCTTTTCCCGCAGCAGACGGATCCTCCAGATTCTCCTGTGTCTGTTCTTCCTGTACCCCTGTCTCCGCACCTGGCAGATCTGCTTCTGTCTTGCCACAGGCACTCATTAGCAACAGAACCACACTCACTAATCCTATTAATCTTTTATTCTTCATTCACCCATTCCTCCTTCATAATTACATATCATTTTCTCTGAAATATAGATTTAATCTACTGTCAAATAAAGATATCACCTCCGGAATTGTCTTTTGCTTCTGATAATACGCACTTACTTCCTCTTCTATAATGTTATAATAATCTGCATTCATATAGTATATCTGGTCACTCTGATATACCAACCATCGAATTTTATTAATATCATCCTCAGATATTCCTTCTATTGTAGCATCAATAAATGTATCTCCCGAAATATATGAAACTGTCTTTCCTTTTTCTACTGTACCCATACCTTCCAATAGCTTTTCCTCAAAAGTCTCCTTACGAATAGGAAAGTCATCATTAATTTTCTTTTGGTTATCCTCACCCATTAAATCCCGAATAAATATCCATGAATCTTCTTTGTTTTCCGATCTTGAATTAATTCCATACAACGCCGGGACATCAAACATTGATCCTGTTACATCTTCTTTTATAGATGGATATCCTACAATAGTGTACCTATCATTATGCCCTGCCTTAAAAAGTTCAAACCATAAATAATAGTTTTGCTTTATAACCACTTTTTCCAAAAGTGCCCCTTTATCATAACTACTTTCTTCCAAAGGTGCCTTGTCTGTAAATGTTATAATTTCATTCCAGTCATCCTCCGTCATCATACTATAACTTTCAATATCATCATTTAAAATCAACAAATCATACAATGTATCGCTTTTGACATTTCTATTATAAACCGAACCAGACCATTTTTCAGCAATATTTATGAGTTCTTTATAAGTATAATTTCTAT
>CAVJLN010000058.1:0-15819 GCA_963650485.1 Bacteroidaceae bacterium | reverse complement strand
TGTAGAAGAAGTACATGATACTACAGAATTGGTCACGGATCTTTCAAAATTGATTTATTCCATTCGTGGGAAACAAGTAATGATAGACAACGATCAGACCGGCGTCTTCCTGTTCCCGGAAGATCGGACGGATGTCATTATATCGCAATAATTCAGACATGTACATTCATAAGTTACTGAAGTCAGCCAGAGCAGGTATCTAGGGGTGAAAAAGTTGAAGAAACTATGTCGAAATGATTTGGAAAAGCTGAAAAACCATGCTAAAATAGGTTGAAAAAGATGATAAGAGTCATTCTGCACTAAATAATGTTCTTGAAGTAGATGATTATGTTTATGGATAATCTGCAACTTGAAAATAAATGGAGAGTAGGAAATGAAATTGAAGAATCTGTGATATGCTATGATGCTGTTTCGACAGAGTGGATCAGGTATTGCAGAAGATAAACCGGATAGAGGAATTGATAGAAAACAGGGAGGATGATGAGATATGAGACTTTTAGGAAATATATTATGGTTTATCTGTGGTGGCTTCCTTAGTGGGCTGGCATGGATTCTGGCGGGATGCTTGTGGTGCATTTCGATCATTGGTATACCGATAGGGTTGCAGTGTTTTAAATTCGCGGGATTGTCTTTCTGTCCATTCGGGAAGGAAGTCGTCTATGGAGGCGGAGCGGTCAGTTTGCTTGCGAATATCATATGGCTTATCGTGTCAGGAATCCCTATGGCTATTGGAAATGCACTTACAGGTTTGATTTTGTGTTGTACAATTATTGGAATTCCTTTTGGAAAACAATTCTTTAAGATTGCCAAGCTGGCATTGATGCCATTCGGTGCAGATGTAAGGTAGTTTTTTATATAATACAAATACTTTCTTATCTATTTAATTCTTGGCGCTTCTGGCAAAGAAGTTAGCCAGAATGGCTCCTGATACGTTATGCCATACACTGAATATGGCTCCGGGGATAGTGGCAAGCGGATACTGCGCAAAATGTACGGTTGCAAGTGAAGTGGCAAGCCCTGAATTTTGCATACCAACCTCAATGGAGATCGCACGGCATTTGGTTTCATCCAGCTTCAGTATTCTGCCAATGAGATATCCAAGAGCGTAGCCCAATACATTATGCAGGATGACAACGCAGATAATCAGAAGTCCCGATGTCATGAGTTTTGCAGAATTAGCGGATACAACAGCAGCAACAATGGCAACAATGGCGGTGGTAGAAATTAATGGAAGAATTTCTACTACCGCTTCTGTGAATTTCTTAAAGAAATGATTAATTACAAAGCCAAGCAGGATCGGCACGATCACAACCTTGATAATGGACAGGAACATACTCAGCACATTGACGTCTACCGTCTGACCGGCATAGAGCTTAGTCAGTAACGGTGTCAGTAACGGTGCCAGGATTGTAGAGACTGAGGTCATGCCTACAGATAAAGCAACATCTCCCTTCGAAAGATAAGTCATAACGTTGGATGAGGTTCCACCCGGGCAGGTGCCGACCAGAATTACTCCCACTGCCAGCTCCGGGCTCAAATGAAACAGTTTGGTCAGTCCGAATGCCAGAAGCGGCATAATGGTAAACTGGGCAATACAGCCGATGATCACATCCTTCGGGCGGCTGAATACGACCTTGAAATCTTCTGGTTTCAGGGTAAGTCCCATACCGAACATTACAATACCTAGCAATGTGTTGACATAGCTTGTTTTAATAAAGCTGACAGCAGAGGGGGCAAATAAAGCGACCAATGCCATGAGGATAACGATTGCTGCCATATAACGGCTTACAAAATTAGTGATTTTTTTCAATACATTCATTTTCTTGAGTTCTCTTTCCTTATAAATAATATATTTCTTTCACATTACACCACTTTATACTATATAAATTTCATGGCTCTGAACAGCTACATTTCATGTTATTCATGTTTTCGGGGTATGTCAATACCCCCGGCTTCAAATTTTTCTTTGATCTCTTCTCAGAAACCTGTAATTACCTGGAGCAGATAGGTCTGATATTTGAAAATTATCAGCTTATTTTGTACTTTCCGGCACGGTAACTGTTCACCGGCAACGAATTCCGGTGCGCGGCTTGATCGTCCGGGTCAGGTGTGCTAGAGTTGCTGTGGAGGATACTGCGAGGGCAGGATTCCTATTGAATAAGTACTATTCCATATCTAAATGGAGGAATCAATTATCGCTGCTGTATCTTTTATTCCATCAGCTCTGGTTTCGTGGTGAGCTGAAGCATTTTTTCGGGGTAAAGGGACTTGGATGTGCAGCCTGATACAGAAGGATCGGATCAATCACAGAGAGATAAGGAGATTATTGTCTATGAATATGAATCAGCTTAAGTATGTTCTTACGGTTGCAAATTCGTCTTCTTTACGGGAAGCCGCAATGAAATTGTATATTTCGCAGCCAGCTCTTTCCTTAAGCATCAGTGAACTGGAAAACGAGCTTGGGATCGTACTGTTTGAAAGAAGTAATCGTGGAATCGGGCTTACGGATGCCGGACGTGAGTTTATTACCTATGCGAAAAAGGTACTTGGACAGTATGAAATTTTGGAGGATCGTTATTTGTCGCGCAATAAGGACAAAGAGCAGTTTTCCGTTTCCACGCAGCACTATAATTTTGCCATCCGTTCGTTTACCAATGTGATCCGGAGATTTGAGCCGGATAAATACATCTTTTCGATTCATGAAACGAAGACCAACGAGGTGCTTGAAAATGTCCGGGATTTGAAAAGTGAGGTCGGAATTGTTTCTTATTCGGGAGCGAACGAAGCCGTAATTAAGAAACTGTTCAAGGAGTTTCAATTAGAATTTGTTCCATTGATGCAAAGAGAAACCTATGCTTATTTATGGAAGGAACATCCCTTCGCAGCCCGGGAGGAGATATCACTGGAAGAGCTGAAGGATTACCCCTGTATTGTGTTCGACCAGAGTGATGACAGTAACTTTTATCTTACAGAGGAAGCGATGTCGGACTATGATTTCGAAAAAATGATTAAGACGGACGACCGGGCAACCACAATGGAGATCATGGCGGAGCTTCTTGGATATTCGGTCGGATGTGGAATGCTGTCGAACGAAGACGCCATTTTACAGGGGCTTGTGTCGATTAAGCTGAAAGAAGAGGATCCACTTACGATTGGTTATATTACCCGGAAGGGAAGCAGCCTGTCCAGGTATGGAGAAGCCTATATTGAGGAGCTGTTAAAGTACCAGGAAACTATGTAGCACATATAAAGAGCAAGCCAAAGTTATGGCTTGCTCTTTATTGTAATATTAGAAAATGATCCGGTGGCTTATTTTTGAATGCAATAAGGAAAACTTATCATGCATAATTAATTCTATGAAATTTTCAACCTACCAATCTTGTAGTATGATAGGTACAACAAAGAGAGAACGAAAAGCGCAGCTTGAGTTTAAATTAAAGCAGAAGAAAATGGATTAGAACAATAAGAGGAGACAAATATGAGAAAGAAATTATGGAGTGTAATACTTACAACAGCAATCGCGGTGGGAGCCCTTGCCGGATGCGGACAGACAGGAACCATCGCAGCAGATACAGCACAGGAAGCAGATACAACAGCAGAGGCTGCAACGGATAACAATACCGATACCGCAGCAGAAGAAGAGACTGCGGATGCAGATACACAGGATACTGTAGCAGAGACAACCGAAGACAAAGATTACGGAACACTCTATGTATCGTTTCCGACCGGAAATATCCGGATCGCCATTGATATCCTTGCACAGCAGCTTGGTTACTTTAAGGAAGAGGGTGTAACCGTCGAAGAAGTAAACCTTGGAGGAATGGACGCGCTTACTGCCATTAATTCCGCAGACGGCAATCTGGATCTTTTGACGACAGGCTTTGTGGCTGATCTTCAGGCGATCGGATCCGGATATGATCTTACCGTAATTGGTGGAACGGCTGTAGAAGGCGGTGCAATCATTGCGAAAAAGGGAAATGCAGATCAGTACAAGGATGCCGGAACGGTATTAAGCTTTGATGCAGTAAAGAGTGCAAAGCTTGGCTTACAGAGAAACGAAGCAGCATGGGTGATCACCAGACAATATCTTCTGGATAACGGCGTGGCAGAAGATGAGATCACCGCAATTGAGGATGAATCAACCGGTAACATCGCATACTATGCGGACCAGACAGCCGTTGCACAGGCGGTTCAGAAGGAAGAAGTAAATCTTGCCTTCTTACCTCTTGAATATGCACTCCTTTATGCAGATGCTTATGATCTTGAGGTTGTAGCGAAAGCAGGAGATCTTCAGGAAAATTATGTATGCTGCCGTGAAGTAACTTCAAAGGCAAGACTTGCAGACAAGAAGGATGCCTTTGTTGCATACGAAAAAGCAAGAATCCGTGCTTTTGAGTATTACAAGCAGGGTGAAACAGACGATAGCGTGAGACAGGATGTGGTAAATATCGTAGCTTCCTGGTCAGGAAAAGAAACCGATTATGTAGATACTTACCTTTACGGTGGTGTTACCAAATATGCAACGGATCCGAATACAGCAGGAATTGTGAAGTATGTTGAGGCAGCAAACAACTCCGGACTTTTACAGAGTGCAGGTATTGATTTTGCAACCTATGATATCAAACAGAACGTAGATGCTTCGGTATACGGTGATGCGATTACAGCTTTAGCTGCAGATAATCCGGACAATACATTCTATGCAGCGCTGTTAGAGCAGTTCAATACAGATAACTAAGGAACTGTTGCGAAAATAATCAGGGAGAAACAAAAATCGAGATCCAGGGGATGAATGGCATGGGAAAGATATATGACAATGTAATACAATTAATCGGTAATACGCCAATTCTTCATCTTCATAAAATGGAAGATGAAGAGGGACTGGAAGCTAATATTTATGCGAAAGTAGAAGGATTTAATCCCGGTGGAAGCGTCAAAGACCGGGCTGCGCTCAATATGATTGAGGCAGCAGAGAAAGAAGGAAAGCTAAAACCGGGTGGAACGATTGTTGAAGGAACAAGCGGAAATACAGGAATTGGAATCGCGCTTGTATCCGCTGTCAAAAAATACCATGCCACAATCTGCATGCAGGAAGGAACGAGTGCGGAAAAGATCAAGATCCTGAAAGCCTATGGAGCAGAGGTGGAGCTTACACCTAAGAACGAAGGCTTTGGACGGGCCGGAGGAAGAGCGAAGGAAATGGAAGAAGAGGAAGGTGCTTTTCGCCCCGCACAGGGCGAAAACCCACATCATCCGGAAGCTCATATTTTACATACCGGACCGGAAATCTGGAGGGATCTGGACGGCAGGGTGGATCTGTTCGTAGCAACGGTTGGAACCAGTGGTACAAGCGGCGGAATCGGAAGATTCTTAAAAAGCCGGAATCCGGAAATTGAAATTTACGGAGTGGAACCCAAAGGCTGTCCTGTTTTAAACGGCGGACAGCCGGGGCCGCATAAGATTCAGGGAATCGGCGGCGGAGTCATCTGTCCGATTACCGATCTTGGTCTTTACAAAGAGATCCTGCTTTGCTCCGATGAGGATGCATACCGATACACAAGGCTTTGTCCGAAAAAGGAAGGCCTGCTGATCGGAATATCTTCGGGCGCAGCGCTCTGGGCGGCAGTCGAGCTGGCAAAACGACCGGAAAACAAGGGAAAGAACATTGTGGTGCTTTTTCCGGATAGCGGAAACAAATATCTTTCAAGTGATTTATATGATGAGGAGGCATAATCATGGCAAATGCATGTGGATTATTCAGAACAGAAGAACAGGCAGTATACACCGATGAACTTGCAGAACAGTTTGCAAAGGAGGCAGGTGTAGCACCAAGACCAAAGGAAACGAAATCAGAGATCGATGACCGGGGTGCTTTTATCCGTCAGCCGAATGCATTTATTAAGCCGTTTGGAGAAGGTGAGAATGATCTCAAGGCAGAAGCCAATCGTTATGCGATTTACTGGGCACATGGGTGCCACTGGTCAAACCGCCCCGTGATTGTACGTGATATTCTGGGACTTACCGATGTGATTGGTGATGTTGTCACCTCCCATTCCGGTCAGTCCAATATTTATGGACACGGATTTGCGGATCAGAAGGATTTCAAGGATCCGATCTGCGGAGCACATTTCTTAAGTGAGTTTTATAAGAATGCCGATCCGGGATTTGCTGGAAGAGCAACCACCCCTACCTTTGTGGATGTGAAAGAAAAGAAGGCAGTTAATAACGACTATCACAGACTGACCAATTATATCGAGGTACAGTTCCGGGAATTCCAGCCAGTCGATGCGCCGGATCTTTATCCGGTGAAGTACCGTAAGGAGATTGATGAATTTAATGACTGGCTTTTCCCGACCGTAAACAATGGACACTACCGGATGGCCTTCTGCCAGTCATGGGAAGCCTATGATGAGGCTTATCAGGATTTCTTTGACTCCGTGGAAAAGCTGGATCAGAGACTTGCAGAGAACCGTTTCCTGTTCGGAGATTATATCACCGATTCGGATGTCCGGCTTTATGTAACACTTGTCCGTTGGGAGACGAGCTATTATCATAACATCGGACCGATGAAAAAGAGAATCACGGAATATAAGAACCTCTGGGGCTATGTGAAGGATCTGTTCGGTCTTCCGGTATTTAAAAAGTATACCTTCTTTGAATTTCCAAAGAATGATACGAAGGGAATTTTCGCAAGCTATCCGAAGCGCATTGCTTCCCAGGTTCCTTATGAGAAGCTGTGGGCAGCAGATGGATCAAGAAAAGCCTTATCGAAGGATCCTGAACATGTATTTAAGAAACATCCCGAAGGTGAGAGTGTAGAGGATTATCAGTCTGTAATATCCACATCAAAATGGAATTCCAGGGACTGGGCAGATCGGAATCCGATGGAGCGTGCGCTTTCCACGGATGCTTCCATCAATCCGATTGAATCAAAGCTCAGAGATTAGTATAAACGGATAAAAAGAGGAACAGGCTATGAAGGTATTTGAAAAGGCTTCCGATTTGATCGGAAATACACCGCTTGTGCGGTTGAGTGGATATCAGAAAGAAAAGAAGCTGGATGCAGAGCTTTTCGCAAAGCTTGAATATTTTAATCCGGCAGGCAGTGTGAAGGATCGGGTAGCACTTTACATGCTGCTGGATGCACAGGAAAAAGGACTTCTGAAAAGAGATTCCGTCATCATTGAACCGACAAGCGGCAATACGGGAATCGGACTTGCCGCGGTAGCCGCAGAAAAGGGAATCCGGACAATCATTGTAATGCCGGATACCATGAGCATAGAGCGGAGAAACATTCTGAAGGCTTACGGAGCAGAGCTGGTTCTGACCGATGGAAGGCTTGGAATGAAGGGAGCCATTGCAAAGGCGAATGAGCTTGCAGAGGAAATTCCACATAGCTTTATTCCGGGACAGTTCACTAATGATGCCAATCCTCTTGCACATTATCAAACAACCGGACCGGAAATCTGGAAGGACATGGATGGAGATGTGGATATCTTCGTCGCCGGCGTCGGAACCGGTGGAACACTTTCCGGTGCGGGACGTTATCTGAAGGAACAAAACCCCGATATTCGTGTGGTTGCTGTCGAGCCGAAGGATTCGCCGGTGTTGTCCGAAGGAAGAGCCGGATCGCATAAGCTGCAGGGAATTGGAGCCGGATTCGTGCCGCGGACGCTGGATATGGATATTTATGACGAAGTTATTCCGGTTACCACACAGCAGGCTTATGATGCTGTCCGTCTTCTTGCAAGAGAGGATGCAATCCTGGCAGGAATTTCATCCGGTGCAGCGCTTTATGCGGCAGAAGTTTTAGCCAAGCGCCTGGAAAACAGAGGAAAGCGGATTGTGATTATCATACCGGACAGTGGAGAGAAATACTTATCAGAACCGGTGTATGGCGAAGTAACCACATGAGTAAAACGCAAGCTGCGTTAGCAACGTTTTACGAGTGGGATTCTGAATAGTTAAGGAAGCATCGAACAGACAAAACGAGCAGGATAAAGGAGTTCAGGAAAATGAGCATACAGGAAGAAACCGTACATACTCAGAATAAAATAGAGGTGAAGGATGTCTGCTTTGATTATGTGGATAAAAAGAGCTCCTTTGCGGCTCTTGATCATATCAGTCTTTTGATTAAAGAGGGCGAATTCATCTGTATCTTAGGCTCCTCAGGATGTGGTAAATCCACTCTTTTAGGACTCCTGAATGGCCTGAACAAGGCAAAGTCCGGCAAAATTCTGTTAGACGGAAAGCCGATTGCAGGACCGGGACCGGATCGGGCCGTTGTTTTCCAGCAGTATTCCCTCTTTCCGTGGCTGACCGCAAAGGGAAATATCCTGTTTGGTATTAAGCAGAGCGGAAAGAAGTATTCAAAGAAGGAACGGGAAGAGAAGGCCGAAGGATATCTCCGCAGTGTAGGACTTGCAGCAGCCAGAGATAAATATCCGAACCAGTTAAGCGGTGGAATGAAGCAGCGAGTTGCTGTTGCACGTGCACTGGCACTTGAATCGGATGTATTGCTCTTAGATGAACCCTTTGGAGCAATTGATCCGAAGCTTCGTCTGGAATTACAGGAACTGGTTTCTTCTCTTTGCACAACACATAAGAAAACCGTAGTTTTCGTTACACATGATATTGATGAGGCTATTCTGCTTGCAGATCGGATCGTGGTAATGGAACCCGGGAAAATCCGGAGCATTCTTCCGGTAGAGCTTCCTCATCCGAGAAAACGCGACGACCTGATTGGAACACAGGGCTATGAAAAGCTTCACCGGAAGTTGATTGCCAGCTTTTATGAGCAGGTACAGGACAATATTGATGCGGGGGTAGCACTATGAAGAAATTATTACTGCCAAAGAGCTTTTATCCGGAGCTTGCAGCTGCAACGCTGCTTTATATTGTGAATGTACTGCTCACCCTGTTTTTCCCTTATTTCACCGCACATAAAGCATATTATGACAGTGCAGCATACATTACCGTGTTGACTACGGCTTATGTTATCTATGTGATCCGGATTCTTCTGACCGCGAAGAAGAGTGCATCGGATATTGCCGTTGTGTTATTTGCCTTTTTTATCCTTTGGGAGCTTTCCTATAAGCTTGGATTCATACATAATGATCTGCTGATTCCGTCACCGGAAGGTCTGTTCCATGTATTTGTGGAAAAGCCCGCGGAAATCGGTGCAGACGTGCTAGGGTCCCTGCAGCTTCTGTTCTGGGGATTCCTTCTGGCTGTTGTGTCCGGTACGATTTTAGGACTTCTTGCAGGTTGGATTCCGAGGGTGAGAGAGGTACTGCTTCCCTTATCCAACGTGATCACACTGATTCCACCGTTGATGTTTTCAGCATACCTGATTATGATTTTTTCTACCTTCCGTCAGGCTGCGATTGCCGTAATCTTCTTTGCCGTGTTCTGGCCGACCTTTCAGGGAATGGTGGCAAGGGTCGCACAGATCGACAAGGCTGTTATTGAAGCAGCAAGAACCATGGGAGTTGGAACGGCAGGAATGCTGGTTAAGGTTATTTTCCCGTATTGTCTTCCGGGAATTATCAAGAGTATTTCAAAGAGCTTGCGAGGTGCTTTCATGTGCTTATCCGGTGCCGAAATGCTTGGAATTAACCTTGGAATTGGATATTTTATTGAGAAATACAAGAGCTTTGCCGATTACCGTTGTGTATTGGCCGGTATTGTGACAGTTGGTGCTATTACGACCATCATTGATCTGACGGTTAATAAAGTGGAAGCAACCGTAATCCGGTGGGAGGGCTAGATGAAAACGATCAGAGTAAAGGAAGAATGGCAGCGGGCAGGTGTTTACTATGTCCGGACAGAGGCCATGGTGTTAGGCTTTAATTTAAGTCTGGAAGGAGAATTTGCCGATGATACGCCGGATGGAAAATATATTCTGGTAACGGATGATCATGGGAAACCGTTGAGCACGAACCGGATTCATCTGCTTCCGGAAAGAAAACTTGCGAAGATTGAACGGGTTGCGACAATTTCCACGGCAAGAGGACTTGGCGCCGGAGCAGCGGGAATCCTCGCAGCCGAAGACTGGGTCCGGGAGCTGGGGTATTCCCATATTGTGATTACCAGCCGCAAAGAGGCAGAAGGCTTCTATTACAAGCTCGGTTATATCACCAGAGAAGACATGAATCCCGATACGTTGGAATTGAAAAGCCCGTCGGATCCGGTAAGAGAAATCCGGGATCCGAGATTCCCCTGTGTTTATATGGAAAAACAGTGGTAAAAAAGAAAACCTTTCTGTTGCGATAGTGAGTAACAACGCTATGGTAACGGAAAGGTTTTTTTGTTACCTGGCATGTTCTTTTTACAAAGGTTTTACAGCAGGTCTGTTTTGGTTTTTACAAACGCACTCTAGAATTGTATCCAAGGATAAGGAGGAGTTAAGTTATGCTGGATTTGAATCATATTAAGAAATCATATGACGGAGTTCCTGTATTAAAGGACATTTCTTTGCAGGTGGAGGATGGGGAAATTGTTTCGATTCTTGGACCGTCCGGGTGTGGAAAAACTACACTGCTTAATCTGATATTGGGTATCACAGACGTGGATGAAGGAAGCATTTATTATAATGGCGAAGATATGACAAAGGTGTCTATGGATAAAAGAGGTTTTAACATTGTTTTTCAGGATTATGCACTTTTCCCGAATCTTAATGTTTATAAAAATATTACCTATGGACTGAAAAACAAGCCGGGAATTTCTACCACGCAGGAGGTGGAGGAGCTCATAGATCTGCTGGATCTGAGAGAGCACCTGAATAAGAGAATTGACCAGCTCTCCGGAGGACAGAAGCAGCGTGTGGCATTAGCAAGAACACTGGTAATGAAGCCACGGATTCTTCTGCTTGATGAACCTTTGTCAGCTCTGGATGGAGTGATTAAAGAGTCCATTAAGGAACGTATCCGGACGATTGCCAGAGAATTTCATCTGACAACCATTATTGTGACACATGATCCGGAGGAAGCACTTACCTTATCAGATCGTGTCCTGATTATTGAAAATGGTACGATTGCCCAGTTTGACTGTCCCAGCCAGATTATTCACAAGCCACAGAATGACTTTGTCCGTAAGTTTATTCTGAATCAGTTGGAAATCAAGCGAAATAATATCTATGCACTTTTTGGGAACAGGAACTTGGCGGAAGTGGTGAATGCATGAAAAGAACAGGTAACAACAAGGAGCTTAGAGGCATTTTCCTGATTATTATTGTATTATTTTCCGTTTTTCTGGTTGTTCCGGTATTGGATGTGTTTTTAAAATCCGTTTGGGATGAATCACAACTGACAACGAATTATTATATCGAAGTGCTGACAGGCAGAAATTTTTTAAAGGCATTGGGAAACAGTTTCTGGGTAGCGGCCTGGGCCGCATTGACAGCAGTAGTGATTGCGTTTGTATTTGCTTATTCTATTCATTATACAAGGCTTCCGAGAGTGCTGAAGAAGCTGATCCGCGCTGTTGCAACATTGCCGATGCTGCTGCCGACCATCACCTATGGCTTCGCAATTATCTATTCCTTTGGAAAGCAGGGCTTAATCACACGGCTGTTCCGGCATCAGCTTTTTAATCTTTACGGATTTGGTGGACTGATGCTGGGGTATGTCATATATACTGTACCGGTTGCTTTTCTGCTGATCAACAACACGATGGCCTATGTAGACAAAAAAACAATGGTTGTATCCAGAGCGATGGGAGACCGCCCTCTGGCAACCTTCCAGATTGCGGTGCTACGCCCTCTGCTTGGTACACTGGCAGGAGCTTTTATCCAGGCCTTTTTCTTAAGCTTTACGGATTTTGGCATTCCGGCTTCGGTAGGTGGTAAATACGATGTAATTGCAACGGTTCTGTATAACGAAATGCTGGGAGGAGTTCCGGATTTCCATAAGGGTGCAGTTGTTGCTGTGATTATGCTGCTGCCGTCAATTGCAAGTGTTCTGCTGCTGCGCTATCTGGAACGATACAACATCCGCTATGACCGTATTCTGGATGCAGAGCTTGTAAAAAATCCGTTGCGGGATAGTATCTGGGGATTGCTGAGCGGTTTCTTCGGACTTTGTATTTTGTCGATATTTGCTGTGATTTTTGTTATTCCGTTCGTGAAAAATTGGCCGTTTCAGATGATATTTACCACGGAGCATTACCGCACGGTATTTTCGGATCATGAGCTTCGGAATGTATATAAAAACTCTATCGTAATGTCTCTGCTGACTGCCTTTTTGGGAGTGCTGACTGCCTATGGTTCTGCCCTGATTACCACGCGTGGCCGTTTTTCCAAGGCAGGCCGGCAGGTAATCGACGCCATTGCACTTGTAACGAATACAATTCCCGGTATGGTGCTGGGTCTTGCCTTTCTGTTCCGGTTTTCAGGAAGCAGCCTGCAGAATACGATGATTCTGATGGTTTTGTGTAATATTGTGCATTATTTTTCCACCCCATATCTTATGATCCGTAATGCACTGGCAAAGATGAATGCAGGATGGGAGACAACAGGAATGCTGATGGGAGACAGCTGGCTAAAAACTGTCGTAAGGGTAATCACACCCAATGCGGCATCCAGTCTGATAGAAGCCTTCAGTTATTATTTCGTCAATGCAATGGTTACAATCAGTGCCCTGGTATTTCTGGCAGGGGCTAAGACCATGGTGCTGACAACCAAGATCAAACAGCTGCAATATGTAAATAAATACAATGAGGTGTTTGTACTTTCGCTGTTGATTCTGGTTACTAATTTAGTTGCAAAGGCTGTGCTTTCACAGCTTGCAAAATATGGTCGCAGAAAAGGATGAGAGATCATCCTATACGACCCAAAATACACACTAGAAGAGGAGAAAAAATTATGAAATGGAATCGAATTGTTGCAGGCTGCTTAGCAGCTGTACTTAGTATGGGGCTGATGGCCGGATGCGGCAGCAGCACAGCAAACAGCACAGACAGCACTGAGGCCAGTGCAGAAAGCAGCACAGCAGAAGAAAGCAGCACAGCAGAAGAAAGCAGCACGGCTGACAGTGTCGCTGCAAATCAGACAGAAGCTAAGCAGGTAATCATTTATTCTAATGCGGATGATGAAGCAATTTTAGCTATGAGTAATGCATTGGATGCCAATGGTTATCAGGATCAGTATGTATTTGAAACCTTTGGAACCTCTGAGCTTGGAGGAAAGCTGTTGGCAGAGGGTAAGAATCTGGAGGCAGACATGGTGACCATGAGCACCTTTTATTTAAAGAGTGCACAGGAACAGCAGAATATGTTCCTTCCTTTAACCTTTGAAGTAAAAACCTTAGAAGAAGTGCCGGATTATACAGCACCGATCACCTCACAGGAGGGTGCAATTATTATCAATACCGCTCTTCTGGAAGAATATGGACTTCCGACTCCGACCTGTCTGAAGGATCTGACAGATCCGGTGTATAAGGACTATCTGGCAGTGACAGATGTGGCATCTTCTTCTACCGCATGGCTTCTGATGCAGGCACTTGTATCGGAGTATGGCGAGGAAGAGGCACAGACTATCCTTCATGATATTTATGAAAACGCAGGAGATCATGTAGAATCCTCAGGCTCTGCACCGTTGAAGCTGTGTGAAGCCGGAGAGGTAGCGATTGGATTTGGTTTAAGACATCAGGCAGTAGCAGCCAAAGCAGAGGGTCTTCCCATTGATTATGTGGATCCGACAGAAGGAAATTTCTCCCTTACGGAGTCCGTTGCTGTACTGGATAAGGGTGATGCCACCAATCCGCTTGCAATGGCAATGGCACAGTGCATTATTGAAAATGGTCGTGCGGAGCTGCAGTCCTATTACCCGAATGCTCTTTATGAAGGAGAAAGCTCAGACAGTGCGAATAAGTCTGCATATCCAAAGACCTTCAGCGAGGAACTGACATTTGAGCTTTATGAACATCATCAGGAAATTTCGGAAGCAGCAAAACCTTAAAGGAAAGAGACAGATCATATGAACACCTATAAATTATTAACACCGGGTCCGTTGACTACAACGGACTCTGTAAAAAAAGAAATGCTGGTAGATCATTGTACATGGGATGATGACTATAAGCAGATTACACAGAAAATAAGGAAGGGTTTACTGAATTTAGGACATGTATCAGAGCCGGAATATACTGCTGTTCTAATGCAGGGAAGCGGTACCTTCGGAGTAGAGTCTGTGCTTACGAGCGTGATTGGAAATGAGGATAAGCTTTTAATTGCAGCGAATGGCGCATATGGAAAGCGTATGGTGGATATCTGTCGGCATGCGAATATTCCCTTCATAATTTATGAGGAGCGGAATGATTGCTGCCCTGATCCGGAAAAGATTAAAGAGCTGATGTTACAGAATCCTGATGTTACACATGTGTCCATGGTGCATAGTGAAACGACCAGTGGAATTCTGAATGATATTGAGGCGGTGGGAAGAGTTGTCAAAAAAGCAGGTAAAACGTTTATTGTAGATGCCATGTCCAGCTTTGCAGGCGTTGATATTCCCATTAAAGATTGGGGAATTGATTTCCTTATATCGAGTGCAAATAAGTGTATACAGGGTGTACCGGGGTTTTCCTTTATTATTGCATGTAGGGATAAGCTGGTTAACAGTGCCGGAAAGGCCCGCTCTCTTTCTCTGGATTTATATGATCAGTGGCTTGGAATGGAGGAAGGTCAGGGTAAATGGCGTTTTACCTCACCAACACATGTTGTACTCGCTTTTGCAAAAGCCATGGAGGAGCTTCAGGAAGAAGGAGGCATTGCCATGAGACATGCCAGATATGAAAAGAATCAGAAGCTTCTGGTTGAACGCTTTGCAGAATTAGGCTTCCGTCCATATCTGAACCCTGAGGTTCAGGGACCAATTATTACCACGTTCTGTTATCCGCAGAACACAGCCTTTACCTTCCAACAGATGTATGAATACATTAAAGAAAGGGGATATGTTCTCTATCCCGGAAAGGTTATGGAGGCAGATACCTTCCGTGTGGGAAATATTGGTGAGATTTATCCTGAGGATATAGAACGGCTGTCCGTTATCATGGCAGATTTCTTAAAGGAGGTTCAGGCATGAGAACGAAGCTGGTAATACTGGATTGGGCAGGAACTGCGGTGGATTATGGCTGCTTTGCACCGGTAAATGCCTTTGCAAGAGCATTTCAATCTGTCGGACTTGAGCCTACGGTGGACGAAATCCGTGCACCCATGGGTCTCCTTAAGAGGGATCATATCCGTACGATGCTGAATATGGATCGTCTCAGGGAGCAGTGGATGCAGATCCATAAAAGTATGCCTGATGATACGGCAGTGGAAGAGATTTATCAGGTATTTGAGGAATCCCTGATGAAGAGCCTTGAGGATTATGCTGTACCCAAGCCTGGAACGATAGAGACGGTAAAAGAGCTTCATGAAATGGGTATTCACATCGGTTCTACGACAGGATACACGGATAAAATGATGGATGTTGTGACGCAGAAGGCAGCAGAGCTGGGTTATATTCCGGATGCATGGTTTTCGCCTGATGCAGTAGGGGGACTTGGTCGTCCCTATCCATATATGATCTACGAAAATATGCGTTATTTTCAGACTGCTTCCGTTCAGGAGGTCATTAAAGTTGGAGACACGGTTTCTGATATCCGTGAAGGAAAACAGGCAGGTGTCCGGTCTCTGGGAGTACTGGAGGGCAGCAGTGCGCTGGGACTTAGTCAGGCGGAGTACGAAGCGATGACTGAGTCCGTTAAGAAGGATCTGCTTAAGGATGCCGGACAAAAGCTCTTAGACGCAGGAGCAGATGATGTTCTTCTGACTCTGCGGGAGCTT